>CAYJON010000044.1:0-16125 GCA_964371795.1 uncultured Akkermansia sp.
CTATAGTGTGCGCGCTACATGAATCTTGATACCCCTTCTTTTTCCGCAGCTAGTCCCATACAAGAAATGTATGGGGACTACTTTCTGCGTTACGCATCCTATGTTATCCTAGAGCGTGCCGTCCCTCATGTACAAGACGGCCTCAAGCCTGTGCAGCGTCGTATCCTCCACTCCATGGAGCGCATGGACGATGGACGTTACAACAAGGTAGCTAACATTGTCGGTGACACGATGAAGTACCACCCCCACGGTGATGCCTCCATAGGTGATGCACTGGTGACCATGGGACAAAAGAACCTACTCATCGACACACAGGGTAACTGGGGTAATGTCATCACAGGCGACGTGGCTGCCGCACCTCGTTATATTGAAGCAAGGCTCTCCCCCTTTGCCAAGGAAGTTCTCTTTAGCCCCAAGGTGACAGAGTGGAAACTCAGCTACGACGGCCGCAACAAAGAACCCATCGCCCTTCCCTCCAAATTCCCTCTCCTGCTAGCACAAGGAACAATGGGCATAGCCGTTGGCATGTCCTGCGAGATTATGCCGCATAATTTTAATGAGCTCATCGACGCAGCCATTGCCTACCTACGTGGCGAGGACTTCACGCTTTACCCCGACTTTCTCACGGGCGGTCTGATGGATGTTAGTAACTACCAAGATGGCGTATCGGGCAGCCGCCTGCGCTGCCGCGCACGCTTTGACACCAGCCAGAAACGCTGCCTGCGCATCACAGAGCTACCCTACAGAAAGACCACAGAGGCAGTCATCCAAAGCATAGAAGCCGCCGTACACAGTGGCAAGCTCAAAATCAATCGCATCGAGGACAACACCGCCGCTACCGCTGACATCCTCATCCACTACAGCGCAGACACAGATGTAGAAAAACTCTGCCAGACCCTCTACGCCTTCACCGCCTGCCAAGTCAGCCTGTCACCCAAGGCTGTTGTCATCATAGACAACAAGCCACAGTTCATCGGCGTGAGCGAGATACTCAAGCACAATGTCGATTCCACCAAGGAAACACTGCGCCGAGAGCTAGAGGTGAAATTGGGAGAGCTGCAAGAGTCTTGGATGCAAGCCAGCCTTGAAAAGATTTTCATCGAAAACCGCATTTACCAAGTCCTTGAACAGAGTGAGAGCTGGGAGCAGTCCCTCACAGAGATAGAGGAAAGCCTCGCCCCCTTTACCACCCACCTCATCCGCCCTGTTACGCGCGAAGATGTCATACGCCTCACCGAGATACGCATCAAAAAGATTGCCAAGTACGAGGTGCATGACGCGCTGAAGCACATCGCCAAACTTGAAAAGGAAATTGCCCAGACGGAAAAAAACCTCTCCCAGCTTGTGCGCTTCACCATCAAATGGTATGAGGGACTCAAAAAACGCTATGGTGCAGACTGGCCACGTCGCACAGAAATCGTCCAACTGGACAACATTTCCCGCGCTGCCGCCTCTGTAGAAAATGAAACCCTCTACATGGATGATGAGGGCTTTGCTGGCTATGGCGTGAAAAAGGGCGAAGCCCTCCAAAAGTGCTCCACCCTCAGCGACATCGTCACCATTGATTCATTGGGCATTTTGACCGTGCGCCGCATATCTGAAAAATTCTATGTGGGCAAAAAGCTGCTCTACATAGGTGTACTTCGAGAGGGCGACGACCCCATTTTCAACCTCGTCTACCGCGATGGCAAAGAGGGCACAACCTACGCCAAACGCTTCCGCCTCGGGGGCTTCACGAGGATGAAGAACTACGACCTCACGCAGGGCACAGCGGGTAGCCGCATTTTCCACTTCTCTGTGCATGAGAAGGAGGAAGACAGCTCTGCCATGGTCTTGAATATCTACCTCAAAAACCAACTGCGCAAGCTGCGTCGCCCCCTGCTCTTCGACTTTGGAAAACTACGCGTCAAGGGTCGCGCTGTCCTAGGCAACATTGTCAGCAAAAACCCCATAGAGCGCGTCTCCCGCGCCCAGATACAACGCCCAGAGCCCGAAGAAGCCCCTATTGCGACAGAAGAGCCCCCAACTCCAGCAATACCCACAGATCCAACTGATAACACCCCAGCACCGGTCATAGACACGCCCCCCAGCGAGCCCGAGGACAACATGCTGCAAGGGGAGCTTTTCTAAAAAGAGGACATTTACCTTGACAGCTGAAGCGCTTATTGCTATAAAACTGTCATCACTTTTGCGCATATGCTACAAGAATATTTTTCAGCCCTCATACAGTGTGTCGCAGGCTTCGGCTTTGCTGGCATGATTATCGTTCTGAGCATGCTCTTCGGACGCCGTGCTCGCGCACGCTCTGCTGCACATATTCCTTATGAATGTGGTGTTGTGCCAGAGGGCGAAGGCTCCCCTGCCTACTTTTCCATCAAGTACTACTTGGTCGCCATCCTCTTCCTCATTTTTGACTTGGAAGTGGTCTTCCTTTACCCTTGGGCGGTAGAGTTCAAAACAGTTGTGATGAACAACAGCAATGCCTTCATCTCCATGATGATTTTCCTTGGTGTTCTTTTCATTGCCTACCTCTATGCCGTAGCAAAGGGCGTGCTCAACTGGCACCGCAACCCAACGGCTCAGGATTAATAGCCATCCTAGCCTTCCCCACCCACTCGAACCATGAACCCCAATAACTACGCGCTCATTTTAGCGGGCGGTAGCGGGACGCGCTTCTGGCCTCTGTCTCGCAACAACAAGCCCAAGCAACTGATAGACTTTGACGGCAAGGGAAGCATGCTCTCACAGGCGATCAATCGCCTCGCTATCATCATTCCGCCAGAGCGCATCATCATCCTGACCAATGCTGTACAGCTGGGCGAAGTACGTGCCCAAGCGCACCAAATACCTCTCGACAACATCATCGCAGAGCCAGCGCGACGCGACACCGCCCCCGCAGTGGCTCTCGGGATAGCCCTCATTGCCTCCCGCAATCCTGCGGCTAACATGATTATTGTCCCCAGTGATTCTCTCATCATCAACGACACAGCCTTCCAAGAGCTGGCAGACGAGGCATTGGACCTCGCAGGGCGCGAAGAAGCCCTCATCACCATAGGCATCAAGCCCACTTGGGCCTGCCCTAGCTACGGTTACATAGAACGTGCCGCAAAGCTGGAGGACAACAGCCTACGTAATGAATGCCACGAGGTGAACCGCTTTTGCGAAAAACCCAGCGCAGAGGTCGCCCACCTTTACCTCATGCAGGGTAATTTCACTTGGAATGCAGGCATTTTCATCTGGAACGTCGCTTACGTGCGCCAGCAGCTAGCCGAGCACACGCCAGAGTTAGCTGCCTTCATCGACGCCCTCACCCAGACAGAGGACATCAGCAGCTTTATCGAGGCAGAGTTCCCCCGCCTCACCCCCATATCCATCGACTTTGCCCTCATGGAAAAAGCACCTCGCGTGCTCAACTTTGCAGCCAATTTTGACTGGGATGATGTGGGCTCATGGATTTCTATTTCCAAGTACCTCCGTCAAGATGAGGCAAACAATGCCGCCAATACTTCACTAAGCAGTATTGAATCAAAGGGTAACGTTGTTTTCTCCACTGAAGGAAAGCGCGTCGCCCTACTAGGTGTCGAAGACCTCATCGTCGTTGACACGGGTGATTCCATCCTCGTCGCTCGCAAGGACAGAGCCGATGACATCAAGCGCATCGTTGACACCCTACCGCAGGAGTACACCTAAAGCCCCCTTCTCGCGCATGCACCCCGCACTGGGCATAGACTACGGAGACGCCAGAATAGGCATAGCGGCAACAGACATGTGCGGCATCATGGCGCACCCTGTAGAGAGCATCCATCTCAAGCAGGTTGACCCCTTTGTCCGCATCGCGCAGCTTGTCGAAGAACGTGGCATCGTCACCCTCGTCTTAGGATTACCTGTCCGTCTGGATGGAACAGAAGGCACAGCCTGTGACAAGGTGCGCGCCTTTGGGGATAAACTGCATGCGCATCTCCCCCAACTCCCCCTCATCTATGTGGATGAGTACCTGACCACCACCCTAGCGCAGCAAAAGCTGCATGAGGCTGGCAAGAAGGCAAAGCAATTCAAACCCATCATCGACCAAGCTGCCGCTGTGGAGATACTCAACAGCTGGATGGAGATGCAGTAATTTCCTACTTGCTATTGAGCGTTTTTCATGCTAAAAAGGATAACACGTATCCTTTTTAGCATATGAAAAAATCATCCTTTCTCCTAATAGCTGCCCTCATGATGCAGGGCGCAAGCTGCCTCGCCAATGATGAGGACGAGGCACAAGCCGTTTTTGAACTTGCAGAACGCTACGAAGCAGGCAAAGACGTAGAGCCTGACGCTCAAAAATATTTCACCCTGCTGCAAAAGGCAGCAGAGCTCGGACACGCAAAGGCTCAGATGCTTCTTGCCCTCATCTATGATAATGGTTACATAGACTATGTGAACACCACGCCCCGTGACCGAGAAAAAGCGCTCCACTGGTATCAGGCAGCGGCAGAGCAAGGACAGCCCATTGCCCAGCTATACTACGGCATCATTTTGCTACACGGTAAGGGCGTTGACGCTAATGTTCCCCTCGCCTTAAAGTACCTTGAGTCAGCCGCTAAGGAGGGGCAGGTTAATGCCCTGTTCCATCTGGGGCGTCACTACCTCTCCCAGCATGATGAGTCACTGGCAGCAAAAGGCATTGCCTATTACAAGCAGGCAGCCGAGGCGCTGCACCCCGATGCCCAGACGCAACTAGCCCTTCTCCACATGCACGGCATAGGCATGGATAGGGATGTCCCCACTGCTGTCAAAAAGCTTCAAGCTCTGGCAGTGAAGAATAATCTCTCCGCCCTCTTCGAGCTAGCCCTATGCTACGAAACAGGCATGGGCGTTGAGGAGGACAAGAAAGAAGCCCTCAAGTATTACATGAAGGCCGCCAATCTAGGCAACCGCGATGCTCTCTTCCTCCTCGCCACCCGCTATGAATCAGGCCTTGGTCTGCCCACTGATGAGAAAAAAGCTGTCGAGTTCTACAAGGAAGCAGCAGAGAACGGACATGCTGAGGCTCTCAGTAAAGTCGCGCTATTCTACCTGCGTGGTCACATGATGGAAAGGAATCTCCCCCTCGCCTTCCAATACGCGCAAAAGTCGGCTGAAGAAGGCTACGCACCTGCGATGTTCAACCTAGCCTCCTTCTACGAATCGGGCGTGGGAACAGCTGTCAACAAGGAGAAGGCTATTTTCTGGTATCAGCGTGCCGCAGATTTAGGCGATGCAGATGCTGCAAAAAAAGTCAAGAAGCTCAAAGAGTAAAATCGTAACGCAGTGTGGGCTGCTTTGGCTGACCTAGCCAGTAGTGCCACCACTCCTTCTTGTAATTATAGAAGCCATGCTTGCGCATTGTCGCGCGTAGCATGGCTCTATTCTTTTTAGCTGTCTCACTAATGAGATTGCCGTCATAACGCGTTGCAGAGCTGGGGTCGAGGAAGTCTATAGGTCCGCCCATGTCCAGCTCCTGCCCTGTCTGGCTGTCTAGCAGGGTGATGTCCACGGCTATGCCTAGGCTGTGCTCGGAGAATTTTCCTATGTACTTATCAGAATGTATTTGCGCCTTGCTGATGCGTGGGTAGTAGCGTTGCTTCATGCTCTCGTCTGGTGTCAGTGACCAGCGGTAGATGTCGGCAAGGGCGCGGTGTGGGCGGTAGGCGTCTTTGAGGAGGATGGTGTAGCCCTTTGTCTGCATCTCCTGTGCCACGGCACGTAGGGCATCCGCAGCATCACGACGTAGTACAGCGCGTGTCGCACCAATATAGCCATCTATTGGTCTGCCGACAAAGTTGTCACTACCCGCGTACATCATCTCCACCTTCACCTCGGGCACATATTCATCCAGATAACAGAAATCAGCAGGCAGATTGGCAATTTGGCGAGGGCCTTCAACTGGTGGTACAGGAGGCGCGCTTTGGCAGCCTAGCAGGGCTCCCAATAGGCTGGTAGAGATGAGGTATGTTTTCCACATGAGCCCATCCTAACAAGAGTCTACAAAATTAAAAAGAAAAAAAACTTGCCCCTTGTCGCAAGTTTTACCATACTAGCCCCGCCCATGATGACCATCACCCTCCTCGCCAGTAGCAGCAAAGGCAACACCTGCCTCTTGAGCACAGCCGATAAACACTACCTCATCGATGCAGGTATCAGCGCCCTGCGCCTGCGCAAGGCATTAGCCCAATGTGGGCTCTGCATGTCGCAGATTGCTGGTATCTTTATCACCCATGAGCACCATGACCACTGCTGCGGTCTAGGTCAGCTGGCAAAGAAGCATGATATCCTTCTCTACGCCACACGCCACTGCGCGCGCGACTTACGCGAGATGGCACCACAGGCACGCGTTCACTACATCCTTTCAGGAGAGCCTTTAGAGCTAGATGATTTGACTGTCCTTCCTGTGACCACCCACCATGATGCACTAGAGCCTGTTTGCTTTATCTTTGAGTGCAAGGAGGGTGTGCGCCTCGGCTACATCACCGACACGGGGCATATCTGTGATAAAATAAGAGAAAACTGCCAGCAGCTCGATGCCCTCTGTATTGAGTCCAACTACGATGAGGGGATGCTGCGTAACTCCTCCCGCCCTCACAATCTCATCACGCGCATATCGAGCAACTGGGGTCACCTTTCCAATGAGCAGTGCACCCAATTTGTACAAAGCATCGCCAGTGAGCGTCTGCGTCACATTGTCCTCCTCCACCTCAGTCAGGATTGCAACACGCCAGAACTAGCCCTCAAAAGCATGAATAGCTTGCAACTCCCTGCCCGCATACGCTGCGCTCACCCAGCGCACCCCATACAACCTATTTGCATCACGCGCGATTAAAGCTTCTCTAATAAAAACAGATACTCCTTGACCATCAAGGGGCGAGAAGAAAGGTTTCTACTGCCGCGAAAGGCGTTATAATCTGCCTCCAGCGTAGTCACTGTGCCCAGCCCTTGCAAAAAGTTCATCATATCCTCATAGCGCAAGAAGCCTTCAGAGTTGTAGGAGATGAGGATGAACTTTGCAGGGCATTCTTCTATGACTTGGAAGAGCTGCGGCTTAGCAAGAGAGGCCTTGTTGTAGGCAGAGCGTTGCCAATGCTGCGGGATGCCTGATACGGCGGAGATATGCTCTGGGCGTTGGTTCTCCACTATGAGGTTGAGCATGAAATAATTTGACCCGTAGGGATGCTGGTTGTAGGGTGGATCCATGTAGCATAGATCTATCTCTGGCAGCTGACGCACGGCATCAAGGGATTCCATTTGGCTGAGATGCACCTCGCAATCAAAGGAAGAAAAGACTGGTAAGGCCAGCTCTATATCCCTTGTGATGCGAGAAAGCGCATTGCGCCCCTCCCCGCCAAATTGACCTATGCCCTGCCTGTTCTTGTAAAAGCCCTTGAACACACCCGATGTGTTATTATGCACAGAGGCGGCATAGAGCAAGGGCGCGAGAAAAAAATGCTGCTTTGCCTCAGGCATCCTTGCTATGAGCTGGCGTGCTGTATCAATATAGATGGCATTGCGTCGTGTGTAGAACACGCGTTCCCCTGCTTGGATATCGGCATCATCGGCAGCGGCATAGAGCTCTGTAATCAATCCTGCTTGCCATTCCTGTGCTATGTCCTGCTTGAGTTGCTGTAGTATGTCACTCAATTCTGTGAGAGACAGCTCACCGCTGTTAGTGAGGTAGCAACGGTTGATGCATGCACTATAGGACTCCAAGTCATTACTATAAAGCACAGAGGCATGCTGCTTGAGCAGACGGGAGACAATGCCAGAGCCAGCAAAGAGATCACAGCAGCTCAACTGCGACTTGCCCAAACGCGCTTTGACCTGCTCTATCCCAGTTGAGATGAATTGGAGCAGAGAACGCTTGTTGCCCAGATAGGTGATAATCTGCTGCGTGAGAAAGGCAGCATTATCCCTTGAATAGGCACAGTGTTGGTCAGAGGGGGCATCCATGATACTTCTGCAAGGACTCTAGCATGCCTACGACAATATTGCAAGCTTATTATGAGTTAGTAATGAAGTGTTTTGAAATCCAGTATTGCCAGAGATGATAATTTATGCTAGAGTGTGCTTCCGAAATATTCAAAAGACTATGAAAAATCTCAAACGATTCGTTCTCGTAGGCGCACCTGCTTCAGGCAAGGGTACGCAGTCCAACTTTTTATCAGAAACATATTCCCTTAAGCCTCTGAGCACAGGAGCTTTACTTCGCTCCGAAATCGCTGATGGCTCAACACTTGGCATGGAAGCCAAGAAGTACATGGACGCTGCCATGTTTGTCCCCGATGAGGTGGTCAACGGCATCGTTGCCAAGTGGTTGGGTGAAAACAAGGACTGTGGCTGCCTCCTTGATGGCTACCCACGCACAGTGGCACAGGCACAGACTCTTGATGAAAACCTTTCCCAACTCAGCTTGGAAGTAGACATCGTTGTCTACCTCAATGTCTCCTTGGATCTCATCCAAGCCCGTATGCTCAAGCGCAAAGCCTGCCCCGCCTGTGGTGAAACCACCCGCAATGGCGAACAAGAATGCCCCAAGTGCAGCGCAGAGATGATTGTGCGTTCCGACGATAATCCCGAAGCCTTCGCCAAGCGTTGGCAGGATTATGAAAACCTCACCGTGCCTGTTATTGAGCATTATCGCGCTCAGGGCAAGGTGGTGCAGGTTGATGTTGTCGAAGAAGGCGAGCCAGAAGATGTCTCCGCCCGCATCGCAGCAGCCATCCGCACCTACGCGGAAAAATAATATTGCCTCTAATAAAACTTTATCAAACCACCTCTTGCGAGGTGGTTTTTTACTGTGACTACAACACTCCCCATTGAGGCAAAGAAAGATGACATTCTCTCCATCCTGCGAGAGAAGAAGGATTTTTGCCTTCTGCTCAGCGCACCCACTGGCTCGGGAAAATCCACCCGCGTGCCCCTTTACCTCCATGAGGCGGGCTGCACGCATAGGGGGATGGTGCTAGTGGTGCAGCCGCGTCGTCTCGCTGCACGCCTGCTAGCCAGTTATGTGGCAAAGCAATGGGGCTGCCGCCTAGGTGATGATGTGGGTTATGCTGTGCGCCATGACAGCTGCTACCGTGCTTCTACCTCCCTGCTCTTTGTCACCGATGGTGTCTTGGAACGCTGGATGGGACGCGATGCCTCATTGGAAGGCGTAGCGGCCATTGTCTTTGACGAGGTGCATGAGAGAAGGCTCTCTGGCGATCTCTGCCTTGCGCGTGCTCTCCAATTGCAGAAAGAGAGCCGACCCGATTTGGGGCTCGTCATCATGTCCGCCAGTCTGGAGCTGGATAAGCTACACGACTACCTCCCCCAAGCCAGCCTCGTTGAGGCACAGGGACGCATATTCCCCGTCGATATTAGCTACCAGCACATTGTGCCACGCCGAGATGCGCGTGGAGCGATGACCCTGCCACCGCTTTGGGAGCAGGTGACCGATGCGACAAAGCAACTGGTGGCAGAGGGTGAGAGTGGCGACTTCTTGGTCTTCCTCCCTGGGGTGTATGAGATACGACGCTGCGAAGAACAGCTTCTCTCCGCCCCTTGGCTGAGGGGCTGGGATATTTTTACCCTACACGGTCAGCTTTCCCCCGAACAGCAGCAGGCAGCGGTGCAGTGCTCCTCCGTTCCGCGTGTCATTCTGAGCACGAATATAGCCGAAACCTCCTTGACCATAGAGGGTGTACGCGCAGTCATTGACACGGGCATGGTGAGAGAATCTCGCTGGGAAGCCCTCCGTGGACTTTCCAGTCTGCACCTTGTACCCATCTCCCAAGCACAGGCTGACCAACGCGCAGGTCGCGCTGGACGCGTGCAAGCTGGACGCTGCCTACGCCTATGGAGCGAGGCAGAGCAACACAGGCGCGCGCCCTTCCCCCTGCCAGAAATTCATCGCGCTGACCTTAGTGCCGCCTTCCTCAATCTGCTCTCTTGGGGGCACAGGGGTTTGGAGGGTGTCATGGACTTCCCTTGGCCAGAAGCCCCCAAAGAACAAGATGCCACAGTCGCATGGCATCAGCTGCAATGCCTCGGCGCTCTCACAGAAGAAGGTGGACTCAGCCCCATTGGAGATGAGATGCGCAGCTACGCCCTGCCCCCCGTCCTCTCCCGCCTCCTCATCGCGGGCAAGCATCTGGGATGTGAGGCAGAGATGGCCGCCATTGCCGCCCTACTCAGCGGGGAAAAGCTCTCGCGCGCGGAGGGACTGCATGAGGGCTTTTGGTATGAGGGCGACTACAGCGACTTCCAAGCAGAGTGGCGTGCTCTACGCTACGCCTCTCAGCAGAAATATGATAGCAGAGCCTGTACTTCGCGTGGCATCATGGCACGCGCAGCAAGGGAAACGATGCTGCAATTCCGCCAGCTCTGCCCCACGCAGCAGCAACCCGATTTTGAGAGACACCAGCAGTCCATCTGCCAAGCCCTGCTCCTAGCCATGCCAGAGCATGTTGCCGCGCTCAACAGCCGCGCCACACTCAGCGCGAGGCTCATTGGCAAAAAGGCAGCAAAGCTCAACACCCCTCTTCTCAAGCTCAACCGAAGCACGGACATACTCCTCGCTGCGGAAATGGTAGAAATAGGTGCAAAGGAAGTCCTCATACGCCTCTCGCGCTGCACCCTACTCTCCCCCGACATGTTAGCCTGTGCAGAACGCTCTGTAGCCGTCTACGACAGCACACGCAAGCGCGTGATCAACAAGCAGCAGTTGTTGTATAGGGATGAGCTCATCCTCTCAGAAAAGGAATGCGGAGAGCCCGCCCCCGAGGCCGCTGCTGCCCTGCTGGCAGAGCAGGTGATTAAGGGAAAGCTTCTTCTCAAAAATTGGGACGGTCATGTCTTGCAATGGCTCTACCGCCTGCGCTGCCTCCGTGCAGCCATGCCAGAGCTGGAGCTCCCCGACTTTTCCGATGACGACAAGCAGGTCGCCCTCACCATGCTCTGTGAGGGTGCTAGCACGCACAAGGAAATAGAATCCCGCCCCGTCCTACCCATCCTCAAAGAGTGGCTTTCTGGCTGGCAGCGCGATTGCCTAGATCGCCATGCCCCGCGCAGTATCAAGCTTTCCAACGGACGCGAGGTCAAGCTACTCTACAAAGAAGACGGCACACCCAGCTTTGGTATCAAGTGCCAACTCCTCTTCGGCGTACGCGAAACCCCGCGCATAGCAGAAGGCCGCGTCAACTGCCTCGTGGAGATACTTGCCCCCAACATGCGTCCCTACCAAGTCACCAGCGACCTCGCCTCCTTCTGGAAAAATGGCTACCCGCAGATGAAAAAAGACCTCGCTGGCCGCTACCCACGCCATGATTGGAGCGAGCAATAATGTGTCATTTAGCTTGACTCTTAGTCGAAAATAGTGTTATCTAGTGTCATGAGAGTAAATACAGATACTAAACGGGGTCTCAAGACGCTATGTATCTTTGTATCTCTCTTTTTGCACTTGCTTGTCGCGCTCTTTGTTTTCTGGACTATCAATCAACGAGAAAAAGATAAAGCCCCTCAATCCTCGCGCTCTACTGCATCACGCACTATTGAACTACAGATTAACAAGCCAGAAGAGAAAAAAATTGTCACAGAAGAGGAGGAGAATATAGAAAAGCCGGAGCCTCCTTCCTTTGCCAAAAGCAATCCCGATATACCAGAAGAACTGCCCGATGAACCCGATTATATTGGCAAGCGCAACACACGCCTCAGTGGTGGTAGCGATAAGCCTGATCTCAGCGTGGGCGAAGACCTACCCATGCTGGATGGTGAGGAAAAAGATGAGCTAGTCACCTTTGATCAAGATTTGCAGGAAGGAGATGTCGAGTTTGACGGCAAAATCCAAGAAAGCCCTCCCCCATCGCAGGCACAAGCTGCCCAGCCACCTAGTCAACCTACGCCTACGCCTACGCCGCCCACACCTCCTCTTGATGCCCAGCCAGAGCAGGAGCAGCAGCCCACACCCCCAATGCAACCTGATCTCGCGAAGATAGAAGAGAGCGACAATAAGGAAGAAAAGCCTCTTGAGGAGAGCATCCCACCCCCACCTCCCATCATAGAAGATGAAGGCCCCGAGATTGTAGAACTTGATGAAAAACTCAAGGAAGAAGCCCTCGCAGAATTACTCAGCGAAGAATTCAGCGATCAGGTCTTAAAAGATGCACGCAAGCTAGAGCTAGCCCAGCACACACCTCCACCCATAGATAGCATCTTGGACCTGCAACCCACCCCCTCTCGTCCCATTACCCCACCCTCCACACCAAATCCCCCTAGCCCTGAGCAAGTAGGGCAAAACACGCAAACCGTCGCCTACGACCCAGCCTTTTCGCCCAGTGCTCAGCCCGGTCTGCGACCAGAAGAACGCAAAAGCCGCCGCATGGGACGCTTTGTCTTTGGATCTAATGCCAGCCTCAATACCTCCGCCACCCCACTGGGCAAGTACCAAGAAATGCTCTACCGCCGCATTGCCTACTACTGGTATGCAGCCTGCGCAGAAAATAGCGGCGATATCGTACCAGGTACCATTATCATCCGCATCCTAGTCAACTCCAATGGACGAATAGAGAATATGGAGCTCATGAGTAGACGCCACGCCAGCGTCTCCCAACAGGCTTTCACCCTCACTGCCATCCGTCAAGCAAACCCGCCCCCCATCCCCAAAGCCGCACTCAAGGAGCTCATTGGCGACAAGATGGACATGGTCTTTGAATTTAACTTTAACTAATCCCACATTCTAATAAGAAATAGCAAAACATTATGAACTTCCTCGATCAACTTATCAACTTCTTCGATGCCTGCTACCCCTTTGGTTACCCGCTGCTCATCTGCTCTGTCGTGCTGGTGACAGCTATTCTCTACCATTACCTCATACAGCGCAGTGGGCGTGATTTGCTGAAGCTAGAGCCCCTGTGGCAGGATGCAAGGCGCGGACGCGAGGGCTCTCGTGATGCCCTTAACCGTCAATGCCTCCTCATGAAAAGCCCCCTCGCTGAGGAAGTCCTCTTCCTAGCAGAACATAAGGATGAACCAGCAGAGGAACTCAGCGAGCAGCTGCAATCCCACCTCAGCCTCCATCTGGATGCAGAGCGCGCGGGCATGGCCACCATCAATGTTATCACCAACATCGCACCCATGTTAGGCATACTGGGTACAGCATGGGGTCTGGTGGACATCTTTGGCGTCTTTGGATCTGCTGAGGCACAGGAAGGCATCACCATGGGTATATCCAAGGCACTTTACACCACCATCTTTGGTCTTGCTATCTCTGTACCAGGCACAGTCGCCCTCACCATTTTTGAACGCTCCATAGAAAGACGTGCCGCCCGCATCACAGCCTTTTATGCTGACATCCTAGCCAACCGCCAAAAGCTATGATTATCTATCAACGCAAATATGGGCAACAGGGCATCCCCCTCGTCCCCATGCTGGACATTCTCACCATTCTGCTTATATTCTTCATCGTTCACACGGAGTTCAAAAAGCAGGTCAGCGTCCTACGCCTCGATGTCCCCAAAACCAGCAGCCTAGCGGGTGAAACCGTCTCCCGCGATGGTAATTTGCTGGAAATAGCGCCCGATGGTAATATCGCCCTGAATGGGAAAATCCTCACCATAGAAGAACTCAGCACAGAGCTACGCCGCCTCACCCTCATCGACCCTCAAGCGCGCCTCCTTGTATCAGCAGCTGATGCTGCCCCCCTAGGACGCATTGTCACCGTCATGGATGAGCTAAGCAAAGCCGGCGTCGAGGTAGAGCAGATCCCCCTACGGATTGATTACAAGTCGGAATAGATGAAAGTAGACCTCAATTTCTTTTTACTGAAATAGAGTTGCCAGCCAGCACCTATTTAATGCACTAAAATGTTGACAGATGAAAATGGTAGATGCAGAATAGTTTGTATGAACACCGATACATTGCATCCCCCTATTCATCCCAAGAAAGCAGCACTCCTTGTCATCGACGTACAGAATGACTATTTCTCAGGAGGTGCGTACCCACAGTGGAACGCAGAAGGCTGCCTTGATGCGATCATGGAAAGCATAGAGCATTTCAAAAAAGAAGAGCTCCCTATCATCCTCATACAGCATGTAGCAGATCCTCAACTGGGCATGGCACCCTTCTTTAATACAGGCACATGGGGAGTTGAAATACATCCCATGATCATGGCTCTCTTACACACAAATCCTATTATCATCAAGCACTATGCTGATGCCTTTCACCAAACAGATCTGGCAAAATTACTCTGCGAACAAGAGGTCAACAGTCTCTACATCTGTGGCATGATGACACAGAACTGCGTCACACATACGGCACTATCTCCATCAGCCCAGCCATACGAGGTGAGTGTCATCACTGATGCCTGCACCAGCGTTGATGAGATGATACACAATATCGCCTTGCATGCCCTATCAACAAGAGTTAGCCTGCGTGAGAGCAATTCTCTTGCAACAGATTGCTCTTAAGAAGATTTCTCACAATCATGTGGCTGGTCGCCATCCTGCAAATCAGGGATGGCGTGCGGTGAGACCTCATCAAGTCTATTTGCCCACAGGTAATAGCGCGTTTGATGGATAAGTACACCGCTCAATGCAATCATGGAGAGCAGATTGGGCAACGCCATCAGTCCGTTTGCTATGTCGGCAAAGTTCCACACGATGGAGCTTTTGGGAATCACGCAACCCACAAAGGTCGCCACCACCCATAACAGACGATAAGGGATGATGAGCCTCCTGCCCCCCAAGTACTGCAAGGCGCGTTCACCAAAATAAGACCAACCCAGCAAGGTCGATATCACAAAGGTAAGCAAACTAATAGTCAGCAGACTAGATCCCAAGTAGCCCATTGTACCAAAAGCATGGAAGGTAAATAGATTGCGATCCTCACTTGCCAAGTCGGGATGCGCGATGAGAGATGTTGTGAGAGCGAGACCTGTCAGCGTGCATATCACCACTGTGTCCCAAAATGGTCCAGATGATGCCACCACGGCCTGTTTCACAGGATTGGGTGTGTAGGCAGGGGCTGATACAATGGGGGCGGAGCCCATCCCTGCTTCATTGGAAAAGAGCCCGCGCTGCACACCCGTCTGCATTGCCAGCATGATAGTGCTGCCTACAAAGCCGCCAGTGGCAGCTTTGTAGCTAAATGCACTCTCCATTATGAGACAGAGAGCTGGCCAAATATAGCTAGCCTGCGACAGTAGCAAGAGCAGGCAGCCCACTATGTAAATGAGTGACATGGTTGGTACGCAGGCGGAACAGATTTTGGAAATGCTTTTGAGCCCACCCAGCAAGACCAGACAGACCAAGAGGCTGAGCAGAGCCCCAGTTGCCCAAGTAGGCAGCTGTAGCGCGGACTCTTTCAACACCCCAGCGGCAGCATTGCCCTGCGTAATATTACCAATGCCGAATGCCGCAATAGCGGTCAGTGCGGCGAAGAGCATGCCCATCTTTTTCCAGCGCAGCCCACGTTCCAAAACATACATAGGACCACCCACAATCTGCCCATTCTCATCACGTACACGGTAGCGAGACGAAAGCAGACTCTCCGCATAGCGCGTCGATATGCCCAAGATACCAGTCAACCAGCACCAAAAAATCGCCCCAGGTCCACCAACCAACAGAGCCGTGGCCACACCAATGATATTGCCCGTGCCAATATTAGCGGCTAGCGAAATCATCAAAGACGAAAAGGGTGAGATAGCACCTCCATTTTTAGAATCTTTCTTATGAAAATAAATAGAGATTGCCTTAAAGATATAACGTTGGGGAAATTTTAAAATGACAGTCAGGTAGATATGGGTACCGAGCAATGCAAATATGAGCAAATAGCCCCATAGCCAAGAACTGGTCAGAGAGAGAGTATCGTTGATAAAATCAATCATGCGCAGAAGGGTAACATAAAAAAAGCTAATGTCAAGTTTATTACGCATGTCAAAAAAAGACATCAAATGATAAGCAATGCAAGAAGCAGTGACCCAAAGTGCTCTTAGAAAGAAAGAAAAATTGAAAAAATGAAAAAAAAGACTTGCACGGCGTGAAAAAATCAGCTATATTTCCCCCGCACTACGAAGCACGCGGGTGTAGCTCAGTGGTAGAGCGCAACCTTGCCAAGGTTGATGTCGTGGGT
>CAYJON010000045.1:0-16110 GCA_964371795.1 uncultured Akkermansia sp.
TGGCAATATGGCTGGGTTGGAAGCAGGCAAAGGCCGTGTAGACCAAGAAGGGCAGGTTAAAGGCGCAGCAAAGTATGAAGATGGAACGCTTTAAACCACGGCGACTAATCATCATACCAGCCATCAGAGAGCCCAGGACGAAGGCGGCAGAACCGTAAGAACCGTAGTAAAGACCAATCTCCTGTTTAGAGATGCCCAAGCCTCCGTCCTCTACAGAGGCCTGGAGGAAGAGGGGCACAATCTTGATAACAAAGCCCTCGCAAAAGCGGTAGGCAAAAATCCAGCACAGGTAGTAGACTATGTGCTTCTTGGTCAAAAAGAGACGCACCACCGCCCAGAGATTGCGGAAGGCCGCGGCCACGCTTTCTCCGCCTTCTGTCTGCTTCCCCTTACCTGTGGGAAGCACGCGCATGTGGTAGAAGCCGAGACCCACCATCACAGCTGCTGCAATCAGCATGATAATCATCCAGCTAGAGGCGACAGCATGTCGGGATTCTCCACCACCAAAGACATCAGTGAGCGTCCCTGCAAGGTAGACAAGAGCACCACTTGCAACTAGCTTGGAGAGATTGTAACAGGCACCCTGCCAGCCCACATAGGTGGCTTGCTGCTTGTTGTCTAACTCCTGCATATAAAGGCCATCAGCGGCAATGTCATAGGTAGCACCACAGACAGCCACGACAGCTAAGGCAGAAACCGCAACGGCAAAAAAGATAGGTAGATGCAGGCAAAGAGCCACCAGACCAAAGCCTATACCCGATGCCATCTGCATACCGACAACAATGAGCTTTTTGGACTTGAATTGCTCTAAAAAGGGACTCCAGATGAACTTGAGCGTCCACGGCAGGAGAAGGAGGGAAGTGACAAGGGCGTTCGTGCCATCAGATATACCCATATTATTAAACATGAGAACAGCTACCATATTGAGCATCACAAAGGGAAGACCCATTGTAAAATAGAGGGTAGGCACCCAAGAACGGACATCACGCTTGGCGGTAGTGGGGGAGGTATTCATGCGAAAAAGGCAGCCGTTTGCAGGGAGAGATTCATTATTCTCCAAACTTAACAAATCAAGCCCCCTGCGTCAATGACATTTTTAGAAATCGCATGTATTATGTCGCCTTTGTTGCTCGAATGGCGCGACTGAGCAAGTAGAAGGCAAAGCTCAGCAGGATGAGTAAAGTAAATGTACGGATTTGCGGACGCTCGATGAGTTTCAAATTCAGGTCTATATGATCTGAATCGATAGTATATCCGTAAAAATACAGCATTTTGTCATTCAGAATCACGGCAGAGTTGGGAAGAAGTACATGCTTCTCGGCTATGCCTTGTTCGTTTGCTATGCTCAATTCGAGAGAATTCTGTTTCTTTTCGCTTCCAAAATCGGTGTTAAATGGGTTATGGTAGGTGAATTGGAGTATACTCAGACCTTCTTTTTCTGCCTCATTCTTGCACTGCCATTGCTCTCCCTTTTTTTGGAAGTCAATTATATGCGTTTCACTCATAGACATCGTGTAGATTAGGACGAGTGCTGCTGACAGGAGGAAGTTGCCTGCATAGTATTTCACCTTTTGAGGCGTGATGAGATAATAGAGCGAGCAGGGCAGAATTAGGAATAAGAGAATCACTCCTAGCTTGTGTACCTGCTCCATAGATGCGTATCTTTGGAGGAGGTGGAGGAGCAAAATGCCCATGATAAGGGTGTAAACAAATACCACTGTATTATAAATCATTGCTCCTCTAGGTTTCAGCCGTTCAATGCGTGCTCTGAATGCGGCGCGACTGCGACGAGCATAAAAGTAGAGAAGAAGCCCTAGCGAGGACGCGAGTAGCCAAAAATCGCCTATCAGTTCAACAACTCCAAAGTGAAGAGTCATTGCATCAAGCTTTAAATAGATTATAAATGAAAAGATGATGGATAAGAGCGCAAGAATCAGCGATACCCAAGCCACCTGCACATTGACACGGCGTACAAAGACAGGGACTAGCCAGTACAGGGCTAGGATAACCACAGGCAGAAGTAAATTGATAGGCTGTGTTGCAACTGCATTGAAGGCACAAAAATTGATGATATTGCTCATGCTTTCTACAAATGTTCCCCAAAGAGCAACGAGAAACAAATGCAGAAGGACGAGCAAGAAGAGGCGAAATAATGACATCATAGAGTCACTCTAATCTATGCGAAATAAGCCGTCAATATTTATCCTCATCTTCTTTGAAAAAATTTCTATATGTGCAGGAGGGAACGCCTAGCGTGTTCTCATAGGCACTGAAGACGACAGTGCCTGTGATGCTTAATGGGATGTCAACGAGTCCACAGCAGGTCCAATACCCGACTCTGTTCATGAAGTTGTGTCCTCTTTTTTCTGGGAAGGAGCTAAGAGTCTCAAAGCCGTGCTTATACAATCGCAGCTTGAGATTGGGGTCGCTTATCTTGCGAATGAGGCGGAGTGAGGCTGGTGCGTGACCTTCTAAAAAGGGGGAGAAGTCATTGCTTTTTGCCATCTTGGACTTGGGGGCGAAGAGGGCGATGGGCTTGTCTTGATGATTCCAAGTATCTTTCACCGAGCGCGGGATGGACATCAATGGGTAGTAGGCGACAGCTGTTCCTCGGCTTGCTTTATCATGAGTGTCTCCTAGGATGACATCATAATCTACGAAGGGGAGAGGCCAGAGAAGGCTTTGCTTTATCAGTAGGCTGGGGTGGTATTCCCCCAAGGTGACCTTGATTGGCGCATAGCAGATGAGCTCTCCCGCCTCATTTGCGAACTCCAGCACCTCGGATCTAGCCAATGCCCATTGGCTAGAGGGGATATCTTCCTTTGCATTGCAAGGTCTAGCAGGATAGACTATCTCATTATTGTTAAAGTTATCGCATATTGCTGTTTCTACGATGCAGAGCATACAGGATGGGAGGAAGAGCAGGGGGAGCAGGTAGGCAAGGCTCCGCTTCATCCTCTTAGCTTATCAAATAGAGTTGTGCTGTCAATAAGTATTATTCCTGTTGCGCTTCGGCGCGTCACACCTGTCCCAAATAAAATGAAATAGGGAATGCGCCTTCGTAAGCTTAATAGCTTATAAGTTTGAAACGGCTATATTGAAAAACAGACCCCAAATTCTAAAAAAGCATCAGCTGCTCATTCGGCTCGCGAGCTCTATTTCGTGAACTTTGTTCATTCACCCACTCCCAAAGGTCGATTTTTACGAATATATTCAGCCGTAGAAATGCAATGAGATTACTAAAACTCCATTTGCGCGTCGATTTATTTCTAATCACAAAGAGCACAAGCAATGCTATCATAGCGGTCCATATCTGAGTTAACACCGCATTCTTACTCGTGCCTACAAATGTTTTGATACGCAATAACTGTTTTATTGTCTTGAAGAATGATTCAATATACCATCTAGCCTTGTAAAGATCAGCTATATCTTGAGCCGCGTGTTTTCCCATATTAGTTATCAGGTCTATGCGTCTAGAATGCTCATCATCCCATACAGAAACTCTTCTAAGTGGGCGAGGGTATTTGATGGCAGTCTCGTCGCCGATTAACTCCACGGCTTCATCTATGAGGATATTTTGCTCTTTGTTATCAGGCTGCTCAAACTCTGCTAAGCGCCTATATTTGACATCATCTCTAAGACGAACTACAAATGCTACACCGTTGCTGTCCCAATCAGCCCATAGCTCTGAATCCACGTATCCTCTATCACAAACAATGATACTTCCCTTGGCTGGAAAGGTATAATAAGCCCCTAAATTATCCGAAAGCTTACCGTCTGATACGTATATATAACGTGGTAAAAGTCCTTCAAAATCAAATAGTGTATGCATCTTTATAGCTCCTTTCTCATGCGTATAATGAGCCCAATCAAAAACTGATGCGCAGAGGATAGCTTATAGAAAGGAGCTTGACTTCTACGGAGGGTGTGAGTTATACTGATAGTCTGATGAAACGCCTCGTCTCCAGCACTGTGCCCACCCAGCGTATGAAAGAAAAAGTGATCAAATTTTTAGTGACCGTATTGATTCTTCCTATGTGCATGTGTCAATGTGTTAGCTATGATAAACAGGAAGAATCAGATAAAATAAAGTCATTACAGTTGCTTTTCGACTCGAGAACAAGTGAAAATGATCCTTCCTCCCCTGTTTTTGCAGACTCTTTTCTTACTATTCCTGAGTACAGAGAAATTCGCTATAACTATCGCGCAAGAGGCGATTATAAACTATCATATCGTATTTATAAAGACACTTCATCTTACTATATCTATACCAACTACTATCATTTCACAAAAGGAAATGACACAGACGATAAGATAAGAAAATACTCTATTCAGATTTCAGATAATAAAGTAAAAAGTATTCTTAGTGATTTTAGAAAATTTAGATTACTCGGAGAATATCAAAATAATGAGCAATATTCCCACAAAGACGATCCCAGAGGACGTACTAAAGGCTATTTTGATTATTTAATACTGACATTCTCATCAAAAAAGGGACCTTATTCTCGATATTGGGTTTATACTGACGGGAATCACTATTATATCAATTTTGAAAAAAAGCTCCTCCATGCTAGTCCCCAAAGTATTAAGAAATCAAGCATTATAATTCCTGCGGAAAAGGCAAGAATGGCTAAATTGAATGCAAATTTTCAGAGTAGACTGGTATATCAAACAGAGCAAAAAATAGAGCCCATCTTATGATTAAAAAACCTTATTATTTCTTAATTGTCACGTGCCTATGTGCAATCTTCGGTCTGGCTAGTACTAGCTGTAGTTCTCTTTCGCAGCCCTATTCATTAAATACGGAAAAGACAAAAGAATTTGAATCGAACATCACTGTACAAGAATTATTGACTCAAATGAATTTGCAACTGAAAAGTGCAACTCTCAGTGATGAACCGCCAGGAGTTTTGAGAAAATTAAAATTTACTACTGAAAATTCTCAAATAATATTTTATTTGAAGCGTAATTCTTCACTCTTTTCAGATACACGAAAGTGGAATGATGATTTGATAAAATCAGCATATGTGCAAAAAATTAATGTAGTAGATACTACCAGTATACCTGAGGAGCGTAGCGATGAAGGTTAATCAATGTCCAACTCCTCCTCATAATAATAGCTCAAAAATGGACATAACAAACAATTCTTGTGAATTTCTTATTAACGAAATTAAGCGAGTTTTCCCGATAGCTCCGCTACCTCACTTTCATGAATTGGTTTTAGATCCAACTTCTATGTATTATGAGACTGTAATGATACATGAAGCTATAAAAAATAAATCTTGGGATAAAATAACAGATCAATTTTACGAAGAAGAATGGGGATTTATGTGTTGGCTTACACCACTGGGAATTTATTATTATTTGCCTGGTGTTATGGTTTATACATTAAAACTTTATTCTCTAAATAAAACTATAGCGCCTGTTACGATAGATACGGAGTTATTAATAGAGGAACAAGCAAATGAATTACTTGATTATTTCAATAATGAGCAATTAGATTTACTTTATGTTTGGAGGGATATTCTATCGCTTCAATTTTAAGCCCGTGCGTATCCCGTTAAAAATTGGCTTGCCAAAAAGCAGATAAATGACAAAGTAAAACTAAGCCTTAACCCACCTCTTCCTTCTATCTTTTTTTGCAAGGAAAAGGGGATCACCTTACAAATTTAACCACATAGAACAAAAATGAAAATCACCATTCTGCTTTTAATAGCGCTTTTCAGTATCAATAATCAGCTCTGCGCCAAGGAGGCATTGCTTGTTCTGGAAAAGGAGGTAGAACAATATTTCCTTGCTCAAAAAAATGCAACGAAACTCAAGCATGGCTTTGACCTCTATCCAGAATTGCTCCAATTATTAAAATCATATTCAGATGTTGAGATTCTTCGCTTAGTCGACACCATCAGTAAAAGCAAGTTGAGCGCAGAGCCTCTTAGCGAGAAAGACGCTTTTATGCTAGCTTCTTTAATAAAAAATTTGGATTCAAGGCACTCCATTCGTATCTGCCTGCTTGGCTTAAAGCGCATTCCTGCCGAGGCGACTTATCCCCCCTTGGCAGCCTTCCTCTATGAACGAGGCATCACCGCCGAAGAACTCATTAAGCTCAGAGATACTCATGGCAACAGCAAGGAGAAAATCGCCGATATTAACGACATTCTTCTGATATACAAAGAGGGCTTTTTTGTATCGGGAAGCCCCACCAACGACAAAACACCTTTGAAGTAATTATACCCCAAGGCGAGAACTCCCCTATAGTGTAACAATAGTGTAACAATAGATAACGAAGTTTGACTTCTTTGAAGAGCGTGAGTTATACTGATAATCTAACGTAACGCCTCGCATCGAACACTGTCCCCACCGGTGACACCGAAGCCGATGCCAGCAGAATGTAGCGAAAAATAACTTAAAGGGAAAATTCATGAACAAAAGAAATATTTTAATAAGTACTCTAGTGCTTAGTTCTTTATTATTTCCACTCTATGCGGAAAAAGAAAATAGCAAGCTCAATATGATAAGAGGAGATGTAGTAAAAGTCGAGGAGAGATTTTTAGTACATGCACCAAAGCACTTTAATAAAGGGGATAATATCATTAGTATAGATGCGTCCGCTGTTAGCGGATTGAGTGGTAAAATACATGTTAATTTTAATTTAGCAGCTAAAAATTGCATCTATTTTGAATTTTCCATGGAGGATGTGAGTATAGACAAAGCTATTATCGATGATCTAGATATAACTTGTGATATTAGAAAAACGCAGATTGATGGCTACGCTTCTTGTACTAGTGGTTTGTTTTCAACTATAGGATCGTCATATTTTCACAAAGAGTCAGATGATATGCCCGATGCCGAGTGGAAAGCAATAAAACTGGAAAGGATTTCTAATATTAATGAAAGTATTCGCATTCTCGATTTCGTGAACAGTTTTTATAAATCAGGGGAAATAACTTTGAGTTTCGATGTTTCTAGATCAAATAATGATAAATTGGAAGTAGTATTTGAAATACCTATAACCCCGTTACCTGAATCGTCAACAAGGGACAAATACAATACAAAATAGAGATTCGGATTATAAAAAAAAATATTTTAATAAATACTCTAGTGCTTAGTTCTTTATTATTTCCTCTCTATGCGAAAAAAGAAAATTGCAAACTCGATACGAGAAGTGGAGATGTAGTAAAAGTTGAGGAGAGATTTTTAGTGCATGGACTAAAGCAATTCAAAAAAGGGGATAATTTATTAAGCATAGACCTTAAATCTGTTGCTGGACTAAGTGGAAGCATAATAATTAATTTCGAGCTATTATTAAAGAATGTTCTATATTTTAATATCAATATGGAAGATGTAGATATAGACGAAACTATTATCAATGATATTGATTTAGATTGCACTCTTTTTGGATATCCCGAGAATGGTACGGGTGTCATTCATCATTTCTATGATACAAAAGCATCATCTGAATTTCATAAATTTCCGTATGATCTTCCTGACGCTGATTGGAAGTTGATAAAATTTAAAGAAATTTCCAAGATAAATGAATCTATAAACCTGAGTGAGACCATAGCTCCTCCTTTTAGAAAGGGGTTTATAATTATAAAATTTACTATTACTACATCAAGTATTAAAAATAAAAAAATAAAATTTGAGATACCAATGCCTCCAATCAATGAGCCAGTTTCATGAAAATCACAGAATTACGCATTACGAATTGAAAAATTAAAATATGAAAATACCAACAACGATTCTATTGCTGTCTTTTATTAATATGAATTCTTGCACAAAGATATTTTTTAATGAAAGTACCTCTAAGAACGATCAGGCCTTATTGCAGACTCTGGTAAGCGATATTCATATTCATGAATTCGAAAACAACACGCTGAGGATGAACTTGACTTTTAACAATCTCGTTGATGAGGAGTTGCGATTGTACGGTATAATAGAACCGTGGGAAAAGGCAATTTTTCATTCATGCTTTAGATTTGATGTCCTAGAAGGTGATATCGAAATCAATCCATTTTTCAGCAAGGTTAATTACATGCCAGACAAGTCATCTTATTTGCTATTAGCGCCTAAGAGTCAAAAGAAAATCGAGCTAGCTTTTGAAATTGTCCGAGCAAAGAAAGGAAGAGCAAGGCTTGCCATGAGGTCAATCTACAATGAAGAATTGAGAGCAGAATTTGATATTGTTATTGATGAGGACTTTGGTCACACCAAAAGCTTTTATTAGAAATCCAAGTTTGAGAGATAGCTCTATCACATCACCTTAACATAAAATTGACTAATGATACGGAAAATTGTAGCAACGGCACTCTGTGCCCTGAGTATGTCTTGCACCAGCATGTACTCTTTCTTCGATGCAGGAAAGCCTATCTTGCCTGAAAGTCAGCAAGCGGACCTGGCAAAGGTGAAGCTTCTTGTCAGCGTAGATGCATTGAGCGAGAATTATAAGAAAAAGCACGGCAATGAATTGCCAAGAGACCTTGCAATACCTTTAAGCCCAGCAGATGAAGCAAAGTTGATTGCCCTCCTCAAGCGTGTTAAAGTCAAGAAATGCAGAATGGTAACTGGTACGGTTTTTCAACTGATTTATATTAAAATATCTCTTTGCGACAAAGATGGCAAGGTTTTGGAAGAGCTCTATGATCCCCCCATAACGAGTGAATGCCCCGACTATCTAATCAATGAAGATCGCTATTTTTACCTTCCAGAGGAGGATGCAAAACGCTTCTGGGATATTGTTGACAAAGCTATTGATGAACAGGATGTATACTACAGAAAACTCTATAATCCTAATAAAGACTGCTCTTGCTGCCAAGACAGTGACTGATTTTACAAGGCTTCCTTGATGGTAGAAGGCAGCCCCAATGTATTGTTATAGACACTCTTGACTATTGAGGCAATGACTTCGATGGTGGTATCGACTACAATAGCCGTGCTCCAATAGCCCATGCGGTTCAGGACACTGTATTCTGTGTCAGGATAATAGAAAGAGGGCGGGTTGTAGTCTAGCCTGTAGAGCTGTGTTTTGAGATTGGGCACATTCACCCTCCTCACAAGGCGGTAGGAGGCTGGCTGCTCTCCCTCAAAAAAACAGGGAAAGTCATTACCTTTCATCATCTTGCTCTCAGGGGCTAAGAGTGCGATAGCACGGCCTGTGTGTAGGGGGTAATACATCACCGCTTGCTTTCCTGTACGCGCTGTTTTGTCGCCGTAAGGAATGTAATCGCGATTGAGACTAAAGGGCAAAGGCCAAAGGAATTTCGTCTCCCTGAAGAGCTCTGCTGGTGCATGTGACCATGTTACCTTCACAGGCACATAATAGATGAGCTCTCCCTTTTCATTGGCAAACTCCAGCACCTCAGAGCGAGCGAGCGCCCATTGGCTGGAGGGTACACTTTCCTTTGCAGTGGCTGGTTGCGTGGGGATAATAGCCTCGTGCTCATTAAAAACTTCGCAGACATTGGAGTCCACTAGGCTTATCATGCAGGAAGGGAGGCTCAGGAGGCTTGCAAGCAGGAGGAGGCGTTTCACGTTGTGGGGCTTTCAGGTGCGCCATCCTGTTCTTCTTCGGCTGTTTCAGGGGGCGCGGGTTTGATTTTTTTCTTTTTCTCTTTTTTGGGATTGTAGAGATTAGCGGCTGTTTGGAAGTCGTTGGCTATGGCGCATTTTGTGGCAAGCACAGCCTGTTCCAGTGCCTTTTGCAGTCCCTCTTGCTCATCAGGATGAAAGCCACCCAGCACGTGGCTGGTCATGTTTTTCCCCCCACCGGGTGCGCCTATGCCTATGCGGATGCGGGGAAAGCGGTCGCTTCCCATATGGGCGATGAGGCTTTTTACCCCATTCTGCCCGCCTGCTGATCCCGCTGTACGTAGCTTGATGGTACCAGTGGGGAAGGCGACGTCATCGTAGATGACGAGGACTTGCTCTGGGTCAAATTTGAAGTAGCGCATCAGCGGACCCACGCTCATGCCCGATTCATTCATGTAGGTCTGTGGCTTGACTAGGAGTATGCCCGGTCCTGCGGCTAGCTCTGCCTTGCGGGCGCGGTCTAGCTTCCACGGTGCGTTGAGGCTTTCTGCTAACCTATCCAAGGCCATAAAGCCGACATTATGTCGGGTGTTACGGTATTCTGCCCCTGGGTTGCCCAGTCCGACGATGAGTCGTATCTTGCTCATAAAAGAGATGAAAAAAGCACCCCCAATGGAAGAGGGTGCTTTGTGGGTTTTAAGCTTTAGTTCTCTTGCTTCTGCATGTCGATGAAGGCAAGGTGACGGTTGACGGCGTTGAGGTAGGCACGCGCGGAGGCGGTGACGACGTCGGTGGAGGAGCTCTTGCCTACGACGGGCTTGTGGTCAGGCGCATCGATGAACTTGACCGTTACGCTAGCATAACCAAAGGCATCGCGGTTGGCAGTATTGGCGCTGACGTTGTAGTCGGTGAAGCTACCGTGGCATTCTGTCGCCTTGTCAATGGCGTTGCAGCTGGCATTGACGGGGCCATTACCATGTGCGCTCTTGATGTAGCGTTCTCCGTCCTTTTCCAAGATGACGGTGGCGGTGGATGTACCGACAGAGTGCTCATCACCTTCGCAGGTGGAGAGGAATTGGATGTCGAGGAGCTTCCACTTACCAGTATCGCTGCCGTAGCTGTCCCCAATGAGGGCAATGAGGTCGTCGTCGTAGACAAACTTCTTGCTATCGCCTATGCGCTTGAAGCGTTCAAAGACGGCGATGACTTCTTCCTCTGTGAGGTTCTGACCCAGCTTTTCAAGGCGAGCCTTGACCGCAGCGCGTCCCGAGTGCTTGGTGAGGGGGAGTTCTGTTTCCCCCCAGCCTACTTCTGCGGGGTCGATGACCTCGTAGGTTTCGCGCTTCGCGAGGATACCATGCTGGTGTATACCAGAGCTGTGAGCAAAGGCGTTTTCCCCAACGATGGCCTTGGAGCGTTGGACATTGAGACCGCTGCATCGTGCGACGACGCGGCTGGTTTTGACGATTTCCTGCGTATTGATGTTAAAGGGTTTTTCACCAGCTGAGAATCCAAATGCCTCGGGGCGAGTGGCAAGAGCCATGGCGACCTCTTCGATGGCGGCATTACCTGCGCGCTCTCCAATACCGTTGATGGTGCCTTCTACCTGTCGAGCCCCAGCGCGCACGGCCGCGAGGGAGTTGGCAGCGGCCAATCCAATGTCATTGTGGCAGTGGACGGAGATGACAGCCTTGTCAATATTGCTCACATTCTTCTTCAAGTAATCTATGATGTTATAGTACTCATCAGGTGTGGTGAATCCGACGGTGTCGGGGATATTGACGGTGGTAGCACCTGCATCAATGACGGCTTCGATGACTTCTGCGAGGTAGTCTAGCTCTGTGCGGCTGGCGTCCTCGGGGGAGAACTCCACATCCTTGACGAGGCTGGCAGCGAGGCGCACGCCTGCGACGGCCATCTCGATGATTTCTTCCTTGCTCTTTTTGAGCTTGAACTCGCGGTGCAGGGGGCTGGTGGCGAGGAAGGTGTGGATACGTGCGCGGTCACCAGCGGGTGCAATAGCCTCTGCGCAGCGACGTATGTCGTTTTCTACACAGCGTGCGAGACCTGCGATGCGGCACTTTTTGACCACGGTCGCAATCTGCTGCACTGCTTCAAAGTCACCATCGGATATGCAGGGGAAACCTGCCTCTATGATGTCGATATTAAGCATTTCGAGCTGACGTGCGACTTCGAGTTTTTCGCGGAGATTCATAGAAGCTCCAGGGCATTGCTCACCATCACGCAGTGTGGTGTCGAAGAATAATACTTTGTCAGTCGTGTTCATAATATTAATAAATAAGTTCGGACATTATACATACTTTTACACCTCATGGCAAGGACTAGTTACGTCTTGCTCGATACTTTTTTTAGCATGGACTAATATTTTTTCTTGACAAATGGGGACAGATTCATAAAATACCCCTGCATTTTTGTTAAAAACTTGACAAAAAGTGTAAAGGGTGGAGTCTACTCCAATAACTCGCATATCGTCATGTCAACAGCCAAAAAAAAGTCCCCAGCGCCCGAAAATAACGAGTCGGAAAAATCAACAAAAGCAGCTGCTAATAAAAAGGTAAGCCCAGCAAAAAAAGCAGCTTCGCCAGCCGACAAAAAGACCGCTGCCCCTGCCAAGAAGACCACTTCGACCCCCGCCGCAAAGAAGCCAGCGGAGAAGAAGCCCAGCTCTTCTAAAAAGAAGTCATCCAAAAAGGCAGCCACAAAGCCCAGCTTTGTCCCTCCTCGCGTGACGAGTACGGATTTGCAGAAATTTTTCCCTGACGATATCACCTTGAAGAATGCCTTCAAGACCCTGCTTTCATTGGCGAAGGATAACAGCGGCTACGTGACAGATGAGGACATCTTCAACGCCCTCCCCACAGAAGGCTATGAAAGCCAAGACCAAGAAAAACTTTTCGAGCGTCTCCACATCCTCGGTATTGAGGTGCGCGATGCTGCTAGCCTCATACAAGAGGAAAAATCACAGCCCATCATCATCAAGAAGCCCGAGGACGGTGGTAGCATCATCGACAGCCCTGGTGTGCAGGAAAAGTTTCGCGAGCTCATCATCCTAGCTAACGATCAAGGCTACCTCACCTATGATGACATCAATGACGCGCTGCCCAACGACATGATTGACCCCACGGACCATGAGGAACTCATGGAACGTCTGCGCGGCATGCAGTTTGATATCATTGATGCCTCCGATGTAGATAGTTACAACGACCGTCAACGCCTCACCGCCATCGAAGAAGAAGATGAGACGGAAAAGATGGAGGCAAAGCTAGACATCCTTGACGATCCTGTCCGCATGTACCTCAAGCAAATGGGGCAAAAAGACCTTCTCAGCCGTCAGGCAGAAGTGGACATCTCCCTACGCATCGAAAAGGCAGAGCAGTGCTTACAGGCCTCATTGCACAAGTTTGGCGAGGTGGCTATCTACTACGTGGATACAGCTGACCGCGTTATGGCCAATGAAGAACGCTTTGATCGCGTTGTCGCTGACAAGAATATAGAACGTCGCGATAAGTACATGGCCGAGGCACGCCAACTCATCGTCAAGGTGCTTGACTGCCACAGTGAGGCGCAGTTGGTCTTCTCCCGCCTCTGTCAGGCACGCCGCCGCAAGAAGTCGGTCACCGCGCATCAGACAGAGTTCAATCAATGCCTCAAGTCACTGAATGATTTTTACATGGACTTTTCTTTCAAGGGGAAGGTCTACGAGGAGTTTGTCACCAATCTCAAGGAAATGCGCCAACGCATCCTCAAGCTGCAACGCCAGATTGCGGCAGCCACCAGCGAGGAAGCTACAAAGCCCTACAAAGATTCCTTAAAGGAGTACGAGATGAAGCTCTGGATGTCCATTCCTGACTTCCTCACGGAATACAAATTGATGCAAGAGCACATGCGCGAGGCGCAGAAGGCAAAGCGCGAGATGATTGAGGCCAATCTCCGTCTCGTCATCTCCATTGCTAAAAAGTACACAAACCGTGGTCTCGCCTTCCTTGACCTCATCCAAGAGGGCAACATGGGTCTTATGAAGGCGGTGGAAAAGTTTGAATACCGCCGTGGTTACAAGTTCTCCACCTACGCGACATGGTGGATACGTCAGGCCATCACGCGCTCCATCG
Organism: uncultured Akkermansia sp.; assembly: GCA_964371795.1. Taxonomy (GTDB): domain Bacteria; phylum Verrucomicrobiota; class Verrucomicrobiia; order Verrucomicrobiales; family Akkermansiaceae; genus Akkermansia. The sequence continues at coordinate 13,659 of CAYJON010000045.1, forward strand.
CTGACCAAGCACGCACCATCCGTATCCCTGTCCACATGATAGAGACAATCAACAAGCTGATGCGTGTGCAGAAAAAGCTAGTGCAGGACTTCGGTCGTGAGCCAACGCCAGAGGAAATCTCGCTGGAGTGCGGCATGCCTGTTGACCGTGTTAGCAACGTGCTCAAGATGGCACAGCAGCCCATATCCATGCAGCAACCTGTCGGTGACTCGGACGACACGTCCTTCGGTGACTTCTTGGAGGACAAGAGCGCAGAAAACCCCATGGAGGGCGCCTCCTTTGCCTCCCTGCGTGAGAAACTCAGCGGTGTGCTTGGCACGCTTAATGAGCGAGAACGCGCCGTGATAGAGCAGCGATTTGGTCTCCGTGACGGCAACCCCCGCACCCTCGAAGAGGTAGGACGCCAGTTTAACGTGACCCGCGAGCGTATTCGCCAAATCGAAGCCAAGGCCTTGCGCAAGCTGCGTCACCCAACGCGTATCAGCCGCATCAAGGGCTTCCTTGACTCCACAGAGACCTAAGGGGGTTTCTAAATTCTCGTCCTTCAAAATAAGCAAATGAACAAAATCACTTCACGAGGCATCTTTTGAGTGCTTTTCGGCTGGATTTGCCCCGAATTTTCGTCTCAGAGGACACTCTGAGCCATCAATTCGTGAAAAATCCATCTCGAAAATCATCTCAAAATCTAGCCTCGCGAGAAATTAGAAGTCCCCCTAAGACAAATCATAGGAAAGCTTTAAGGCAAGTTCTTTTGGGGAACTTGCCTTTTTTTGGTATACACTAGGAGGCAAAAAATGCTAGGCTAATGCAATGAAATTCCCTCTACTGATTGCCGCCAGCCTCTACCTCATCGCCTGCGAAAGCAAGCGACCCAATGGCGCAGAAACGCCAATTCTTGACCCAGTGATAGTTTCGCATTTCCCAGAATATACCAAGGAAAAGCAGGAGCGCATTACGCAGCATGTCGTGGATTTTCTTCAACAAAATATTGATAAAAAGCAATCTATTTGGGTGTATGTGCCAGCCCACCGCACACCAGAGGGTGTAGTCAGGCTCTCCCACGACTCCGATGGAACGCATCTCCTCCTCGTCCAGCTCACGCCCGATGACCTAAGCGAGCTGCTCAAACACCCCGTCACAGATCCTCGAATCATTGATGAATGGTACGACCCTGATTATATCAGCCTCCGCAGCCGCAGCACAGAATGCTACGATAGTGAAAAGATGAAGGTACACCCCTTCAACCTCTTCTTAGACGATAGATTTCCGCACATCGTCTACATCCAAGCGATTAGCAAAGACTTAGATGATAAGACGCTAACAGACTTCAGCGCCGCTTTCTACTCTCCTCGTGTCTGGCAAAAAATCAAGAAGCAATACGAGATGATGGGAGTAGAGTTTAGCAAAACAGGCAGCAATGTAGATGGCTTTGTCTACAAGCCTAGCAAGAAGAATTAAACCATGAACTTAGAAGAAACGATTAAGAGAGCTCACAACCAGCAGCTCTACATTTGCACATCGGAAGAACTTGTCGAACTGCAGCTTGAAAAGCTTGATTTGCTATTCGAGTACAACAATCTCAAACCCAGCAAGCAAGAAGAAAAGCAAGCTCTCCTCAAGCGTATGTTTGCAGAAATTGGCGAGGGTTGCTACATAGAGACGCCCTTTCACGCGAATTGGGCGGGGATGAATGTCCACTTTGGCAAGGGGGTCTATGCGAACTTTAATTTAACCATTATCGATGATACGCATGTCTATGTGGGTGATTCTGTGATGTTTGGTCCCAATGTGGTACTATCCACGGGAAGCCATCCCAATAATCCCGAGCTCCGAAAAAAGGGTGCACAGTTCAATGCCGTCATTACAATCAAGGATAATGCTTGGATAGGTGCTAATGTCTGTGTGATGCCCGGTGTCACTATTGGAGAGAATTCTATCATAGGTGCAGGTTCTGTCGTGACGAAGGATGTTCCTGACAATGTCATTGCAGTTGGCAATCCCTGCCGCGTACTCCGAGAAATTAATGAGCAGGATAAAGAGTACTATTTTAAGGGGCTCAAAATAGACATTGAGTAGAGGGGACTTGCAAAATTAGCAGCACTAAATCGCGAGGTGAAAATCCGCCTAAAATCATCCGCGAGGCGAGATGTTTGCTACTTTTTTCGCTATCAGTTTCCCCTTGACTAATTAATAGAGGTGCCCTAGAGGCAGGTTCTCGCAATTAGTTTTCTGCATGACTTAGCAAAGAATACGTTAGACAAGGGTGCTTGCGAATTGCGAGAACTCCTTGTTTCATACTCCACCCTTCACTGAGACTTGCATTTTTTACAGTATATCCTTTTTTAGAATCAAGCCTCATTTATCAAAAAAACGCAACATAGCACTTGCAATATACCAAACAATACAATATTATCTTTCCTCTGACTGTTAAGAATAACAAATTGCGGTCTAC
>CAYJON010000046.1:0-2510 GCA_964371795.1 uncultured Akkermansia sp.
TGCGCTTGCGTTCGAGGAGATTCCCAAGAACTCAGTTCTTGGGCGGGTGCAGGGCAGCGCCCTGCTGGGTTCGGGCAAAGCCCGAGGAAAACCGAGCGCGCAGCGCGAGGCAGTCAGTCAGGTTAAAGAAAATTTCTCACGCCCGAGAAGAACACCCCGCAAGGTGTCAGCATCCTGACTGACGTCCCCTAATCCCTCGCGCGATAGCGCGACTCTTTTTTGCGGTGGCGAACGCTACGCGTGAAGATACGCCTCTCTATACGCTATCGCGTCAGCGACGGCTGAAAAGTGTCGCGCTTCGCGCGATCCCAAATGGGGGCGACAGTGTTACTGGGCAGGCTCGCCATGCAACTTTTGCACTGCGGGCATTTTCTTTTTTAAGGGACTGTCGCCACCTCGCGCGACACGCTTCGGGTTTCCTGCGGGCTCTGCCCGCGCCCGCAAGGGCTCTGCCCTTGACCCGCCCAAGAACTGAGTTCTTGGGAATCTCCCTGAACGCAAGCGCAGGAATAAGGCGGCTTGCCTATCCCCACGTCAGCGCCACCAAAAACAATATCATATGCAATGACGCTAATCCCAACAGCGGGTTCATCGCCTTGCTCGCCGGTGTTCTACTGATCCTCATCAATAAAAATCCCCCCAACAAGATAGGCGCAAACCACACAAAGCTCCACCCCATCCCCGGTAAGAAAAACGCCGTCTGTTTCAAGGTGATATAGGGCGCAATAAGAAAGGCTATCGCCAGCCCTCTCGCCCTGCTATCCCCCAGTCGTACGGCTAAGGTGATTTTCCCTGTCTGCTTATCCTCAACTCTGTCTCGTATATTATTTATCTCCAGCAGCAAACAGCAAAGCAGTCCGCATTGCACTCCCATGATTACCCCAGCCCCATAGATTGCTCCATAGCCTTCTTGCCAGCCTATCTGTATGTAGATGCTTCCCAATACGGCTACCAAGCCAAAAAACAGTAGCACAAACACTTCCCCCAGTCCTTTATATGCCAAGGGATAGGGTCCTCCCGTGTAGCCGTAGCTTAACAAAAGTGAGGGTATGCCTATGGCGACTATCACCCACCCGCTTTGCATCAATAGGGGGATGGATGCAGCACAGGCCATGAGTAAAAAGAGTGCTCCTATCGCTTTGACGCTGCGGGAGCTCATGTCTCCACTTGCTGTGATGCGACGAGGGCCTTGTCTTTTCTTTGTATCCGCTTTCTTGTCAGAGTCTATGGCGTCGTTAAAGAGGTTGCAGGCTATCTGGATGCACAGTGCGCTAATCGCGGTAAAGGCCAATAACCACCAGTTGAGCTGGAAGGGTAGCTGGGGATGGTGTTCCGCATAGCGGGAGACGATGAGTGCCGCCGCCCAGATGGGGACGATGATGGCGGGCAGGGTCTTGGGGCGCGTGGCAAGGAAAAGGGAGTACATTGATAGACTTCTGCTAGTTGACGATGCTCCATGGCAGTTGTGTGCCAGCATACATGGCAACGACTTCTTCCCCATAGCTGCGATAGAGGGCGGGCACGCTCATGCTCTCTTGACGCAGGGTGACTGTGGTCTCGGGTAGCTCTAGTTGATAAAGCGCGCGGGCGTTATCGGAGAGAAAGGCTTGCAGTTTTTCTACATTGCTATGCTTGACAAAGATTTCTGTGAGTTTTTGCAGGGCAATGGGTGCTGTAAAGACGCCTGCTGCGCAACCACAGCATTCTTTTTTGTGCTTGGGGTGCGGTGCGGAGTCAGAGCCAAACATGAGGCGTGGATGCCCAGAAAGTGCTGTTTGCAGGAGGCGGTCTCTGTCCTCTGGTCTCTTGGCTATGGGTTTGCAGAAGAGGTGCGGTTGCAGCATGCCACCTGCTACGTCGTCTAGGCTGATGATGAGGTGTTGCAGGGTGACGGTGGCGCAGAGGTTTTCATACTCGTCAAGCAGCTCGCAGGCAGCGGCTGTGGTGATGTGTTCCATGCTGATGCGCAGTTGGGGGTAGTTTTCTGCGAGGTAGCGGTAGTTGCTGAGGAATTCTGCTTCTCTATCCATAACAAAGCCATGGGTCTCTCCGTGGACTAGCAGGGGGATTCCGCGCTCTTCCATCATGCGCAGGGTGCGTTCTGCGTCGCGTAGCTCGGAGACGCCGCCTTCACTATTTGTGGTGATGCCAGCAGGGTAGAGTTTGATACCAAAAAAGTCGGGATGCTCTGCTATGGAGTTGAGGGTAGGTTCATCATAGTTCTGGAAAAAGAGGGTCATCAGGGGGCGAAAGTTCTCCGTACCAACGGCTTCTCGTATGCGATCAGCGTAGTCCTGCATGGCCTGTTTTGTGGTGACAGGTGGTACGAGGTTGGGCATGATGACCGCCCCTGCAAACTGCGCAGAAAGGGGTGCTACTAGCTTCAGCATCGCATCATCACGCAGATGCAGATGCATATCAAGGGGGGTGTTAAGAGAGATTTCCATGAAAAGAATGATTGATGCACCAGTCTAGCTGCTTTTACTGCAAAAATCAATGCTAATTAGAAC
>CAYJON010000046.1:2610-16096 GCA_964371795.1 uncultured Akkermansia sp.
TGATTGATGCACCAGTCTAGCTGCTTTTACTGCAAAAATCAATGCTAATTAGAACTTACCTCAACCAATCAGCAGTCCCAACAATGTGCCTAAGACTCCCACAACAGTAATCCAAATAACTATTTGCGCTAGTGAATTGCCTCGCGTTTGAGCCGTGTTCTGATTTTTCAACTGCCTAATCTCATCCAGAATCATATCGCTTACCTCATCAAACGATTCAATGAAATCACGCAAATTATTAACTGGCTCTTCCAGTAACTCGAAATGATTTTCTCTTGATTCTGTCGTTACGGGATCAAAAATAGGTGATTCTATTAAACTTTTAGCCTCAAATACAGCCTTCCGTTTTTGGGAATAATTTTCTATATGTTTAGCTAATATATAAGAGTAGCCTTCTACACTCTCATTGATGTTAGCTACTCTTTCGAGGTGAGCTAAAAGCACTATTTCATTGATATCGAAATAGGCTCTCTTAACATGACCTATCGCTTTTTCTAATTCTGCATACTGCTTATCCTTATCTTGCTCACCTATATAGAGCAGGAGATGATAGCCTACCGAGCGTAATTCATTAACTACAGGTATAGTCAATCCTTCATCTATCCACTCAACTTTTTTAAGCAATGCATTGGTCTTGGCGTAATACGTGGTCAAGAAGCCTAAGCGTTGCTCCGGTTGTCGACTATCCTCCATGAAATTAGATTAAGAGACTAGAGATTTGAAAAGGTGAATTGACGGGCTTTCTGCAATCGCTCCTTGATGCGCCCTTCTGTGATATAACGTCCCTGCTGCAAGCTAACATTACCGCGGGAGTACTTCACAATAACTTTCTTTACGAACTGCTCTTTGAGCACTTCGTTGCTATTGCGAATATTTTTTTCTGTTACAGGTACTCCCATGCACTTAATAGTATATTACCTTAATAATTTTGTCAATAAATTTGTCAGGCAGCACTTACCTTATGCACTTATCTTATCTCAATAGCATTTTTTGCAGGAGGTCGATGACGATGTTTGCTACGCAAAAATCACGGTACCATTTCTTGTCAGAGGGGATGATGTACCATGGGCAGAGGGGGGAGTTGACGCGGGAGAGGATGGCTTCTGCGATTTTGATCTCCTGATTCCATGTTTCCGTGCCGCTGCTGGGCTGTTCTTCCTGTCGTCTGCGCGGTTGGACGTAAAAGTGCTGCTTTGAAAAGCGTTTTTTCTGCTCACTTCGCGAGATATGCAGGTAGAGTTTGAGTACCTGCGTGCCTTCTTCTGCTAGCATTTGCTCAAATTCATTGAGGCGACGCAGGCGGCGGACGAAGGTTCTGGGCGAGATGTCTCCTCCGAGGGCTTCCAAGCGCAGGCTGTTGTAGACAGATCTGTCCATGAGGACGGCTTCGCCTTGGGCGGGGACGCGGCGGTGCAGGGGGTAGATGAAGTCATAGCTGCGCCTCTCCTCGTCTTGCTCATGGGGAAAGCTAACAACGCGCACGCCAAAGGGCTCCATATGCTGCGCTAGGCGTTGTACGACCCCCTCGCAGCCGCAACGTTCTACGCCGTGGCAGAGGATGAGGAGGCGGCCTTTTCTCTTGGATACGAGGGCTTCATGCAGGCGGTGTATATCGCGGTAAAGGTGGTTGAGGGCGGTGTGTGCCTCGGCCTTGCCTCCTGCAAAGAGGGCGCGCTCATCGCTATCCCTCGTTGCCAGAGAGGTATGCTCTCCGACGCCTAGCATGTAGCGGCGAAAGGATAGCTGATGCTCCAAGGCTGCATGAAAGCCCTCATCAGGAACGGTGGAGGGGAAAAATGTGCCCAATACCTGCGCGATGGTGCCACGCTTGAAGGGGACAAAGAGGGAGGCATCCAGCTGCCGCCAAGGCAGCCATGTGACGGTGGCGAACTCCTCCGTTTGGCTGATGTCTATACTTGGCTCTGCCTCATGGCAGAGTAGTAGAAAATAGGTTTGCTCTTGCCCTTTCCAGCGCGCGCTTTTTTCGTTGCTGTCCTTGTACTGGTAGCGGTAGCCGCCTACGGAGCAGATGACGCGGTACTGGCTGGGGCTCAGTCCAACTTCCTCTTGCACTTCGCGCTTTAGGGCATCGGATAGCGACTCCTTGCGGCTGACTCCTCCTTGGGGGAAGTGCCAGTAGCGGGCTTCGGCAGAGACCTTGCCTAGCAGGACGCGCCCTTGCTTGTCCATGATGACAGCTGCGACATTGGTGCGCCAGCGGTTGTGAGAGGAGAAAGGCATAATGATATTCCCAGTATAATGCCTGTCACGCATCTTGTCAATTCTTGACAAGGGCTGCTCCCTGCCTTAGACTAATAGAGGATATGAGTCGTCATCACAAAGCACCCAGTTTTCGCGAAATGAAGGGGGAGGATGCCTCGCGCTTTATGAGCGCGGCACAGGCGGAGAATCAACGTGTAGATCGCTATCTACCATGGAGAAAGCTACGCTACCGCACCGCGCCCTCTCCCCTGACGATGGAAGAATGGTGGTGGGGGATCAAGCTGCAACGCTTTGCAGGGAGAGAGTCCCTTCCCCTGCTCAACCGCAAGGGAGAGCCTTTTTCCTACTCTCTCGTCCCCTACATGCACAAGTTGCTGCACGAGATAGACATTCTCTGCGGCAGCAAGCACGAAAAAGGCGATGAACGCGACATGGCGACCCCCTACCTGCTCTATTCTCTGGAGGAGGAGTCCATCATGTCCAGTCTCATCGAGGGAGCCATCACCACCCGCGCTGCGGCAAAGTCCATGATACGCCAGCGCAGAAAGCCCCTCAGCCACGGGGAGCGCATGATATACAACAACTACAAGGTGATGCAGCACATCCAAGATATGAAGGATGAGCCCTTTTCCACGCAGGCTATTTTGGAGCTGCATAGTATTCTGACTCATGACACATTAGAGGAGTCCGCGCAGGAGGGCTGCTTTCGCAGTGCTACGGATGACGTGCGTGTGGAGGATTCCCGCACGGGGGAGATTGTCCACCTACCGCCTGATGCAGAGCAGTTGCCAGAGCGCATGCAGGCTCTCTGCGACTTTGCTAATCAGGTGGGGCATACGGCCTTCATGCATCCTGTGATACGTGCCTGCATCCTGCACTTTTGGCTAGCCTACGATCACCCTTTTGTTGATGGCAATGGTCGCACGGCACGCGCTCTCTTTTACTGGTATATGCTCAAGGCGGGTTACCGTCATTATGAGTACATCTCCATCTCGCGTCAGATTCTGGAAAAGCCCAAGCGTTACTACCAGTCCTTTGTTGATACGGAAGAAGATGAGGGTGACCTCAACTACTTTATCATCGCGCAGCTCCTGACCATCAAGGAGGCGGTGGAAAATCTCTATGCCCACATTGCGGCCAAAAAGCAGCGTCGCAGCGAGCTTTACCACCAGTTGCGCAATGTGGATGCATTCAACTACAGGCAGCAGGCGCTGGTTGCAGAGTTTCTTCGCAATCAAGATACGGAGTTAAGTGTGCGTCATCTCGCAGAAAACTTTCGCATCTCGCAGCAGACGGCGCGTGGTGATTTGACGGCACTACATGGTCTCGGTCTGCTGCGTAAACGCAAGCAGGGACAGCAGAATATCTACTACGCGCATGAAAAAATCGCGAGGAGAATAGAGAAGCTTATTGCACAGAATCCCACATCATAACACATATAAACTGACACGACAAGGAAAATTCGCATCATAAAAAATACTTCTTGTATGCTGTATTATTTTCTTGAGTTTTCATATGCTATGGGCTATCTTAAATAGTGCAAGAGGTATGTTGCCTCACTGCACCAATACTACAAAAAACCATAGAAAGAATATCTGTGTCATGAAATCATCGAATGTTGATATGAATGTTACCCTCACGGGCCGCCACATTGAAATTACTGATCCTATCCGCGAGTTTGCAACCAAAAAAATCCAAGGGATCAACATAGATTATCCCCGTATCATTGAAGCACGTGTCGTTCTGGACGTGCAAAAAGATCGCCAAACGGCTGAAGTTGTTCTCTTTTGTGCCGATCATATTACCATTCAAGCCTCCACGACCACTCCTGACCTCTATGCTGCCATTGATGAGACCGTATCGAAGATTATGCGCCGTATGCGCAAGCACAAAACACGTCTCATGAAGCACTACCGCCCTCACCGTTCCAAGTCCATCCGCAAGCTGGATGAAAAGGTATACGAAGAGGATGTTCTTGATGCCTTGGATCTGGATGCCCCAGAAGATCCCAAGCCCGTGCGCATTAGCCGCGAGGGATATGATCTCAAGACCATGTACAAGGAAGATGCTATCATGGAGTTGGAAATCTCTGGAAAGCCCTTCATCCTATATCGCAATGCACGTCGCAATGTCTTGCAAATTGTCTATCGCCTCCTGCCTGGTGAGTACTCTATTATTGAGTTGGGCACAGAGCTGAAGGCTTAAAAAAAGTTCAACACTAAACATTAAACGCTAAGCACTTTCGTGGTGCTTAGCGTTTTTTAGTGTAGACTGTTATAGCGAGCTTCTATTCAGAACTGCCGCGCTGTTGCTCTATCCACTCTTTCATCTCTCTGTGCTCCTTCATCATTCGTGGCAGCTGTCTCATTGAGATGATTTGCTTCTTCGTATCACGCGCTGGTGAACAGGGTATCCCCCAATAGGTCTGTCCCTCTTCCAAGTTGGTCATGACCCCCGATTTTGCGCCCAATACGGATCTGTCCGCCAGATGCAGGTGTCCTGCTATACCACACTGCGCCGCTACGGTCACGTAGTTGCCCAAGCTGGTGCTACCTGCTATGCCCGTCTGTGCGACGATGATGCAGTGCTTGCCCACCTTGACGTTGTGCCCAATCTGTACGAGGTTATCTATTTTTGTCCCCTCGCCTATGACGGTTCTGCCAAATCGCGCTCTGTCTATTGTTGTGTTAGCACCTATGTCAACATGGTCTTCTATGACGACGATACCTACTTGGTCTATGGTGTCGTAGTAGCCTGTTTCTTTGTTTAAGAGGAAGCCAAATCCATCAGATCCTATGACGCAGCCCGGTTGTATGGTGACGTGCTTGCCCAGCTGGCTGCGTTCTCTGAGGGTGACGCGCGCATAGAGGCGGCAGTTTTCTCCCAAGATGCAGTCGCGGCCGATGATGCAGCCTGCGCCTATTTCGCAGCCGTCTCCTAGCTGGACGCCTTCTTCTATGATGGCTCCAGCGGCTATGCTGACGCGCTCTGGGTTGAGCTGGACGCTGGGGTGGACGATGGCATGTGGGGAGATGCCTTGCTGTGCGGCCTTGGTCGTGCCTTTGAAGTGTGCAACAAGGGCGTTGAAGGCGAGGGATGGGTTGTCTACTTCGATGTAGCAGCTTCCTTCTGGGTGCTCTGGTAGTCCTGTTGGGATGAGGATGAGCCCCGCAGAGCTATTCAAGTAGTCTTGGTAGTATTTTTCGTTTCCTAGGAAGGAGGCTTCACTGGCGCAGGCTTCGGACAAGGTTGCGACTCCAGAGATTTCTATCTCTGGAGTCGTACCAAGTATTTTGCCGCCAGTGAGCGCGACGATGTCGTCAATGCTCAGATTCATGGCAAGGGGATGTGCGAGTGTGTCTCACACGATGAGGTTTTATTGCGCTGCGGGGACTGCTGCGGGGTTGTTGGCCTTTTCAAGCTCTGCCTTGGCATCGTATCCTTCAGGTGCGCCTTCGTTGAGTTTCTTCATCATCTCGGGGGTGATGTCGAGGCTCTTCTTTGCAAAGGGGAAAATGCGGGTGTTCATAGGTGTGGTAGCACCTGTGTCGATGACGAGGTCATATCCTGCTGCACCAGCGGCTTCGTCAACTACCTTTTGGATGTCGGCAAGGAGGATGAGGATTTCACGACGCTGTGATTCTTGGAATGCGCGCTGACGGCGTTGCTGGAATTGCTTGTACTCCTGCTCTGCTGCCTGTGCTTGGTTCATCTTAGCTGTGTACTCTGCCTTGAGGCGCTCTTGCGCAGCTTGAGGAAGTGCTGGGTCGTGCTTGTCTTGGATGGCCTTGAGTTCTGTAAGAATCTGCTTGAGGTTTTCTTCGCGCTCACGGATTTCACCTTCAACGAGGGTCTTGAGTTCATTGAGGCGTTTTTCTGCGTCTATGCGCTTGTAGTAGGACTTGTAGAGATCTTGCATGTTAACAGATGCAATCTTCATCTCTGCTTGAACGGATGTGGCGCATGCGCACGCTGCCAGAGCGAGGCCAGTAAAATATTGGAACTTCATATGATTATAATATTAAATAGAGGGCTGCATTATAGCCCTTTTGATAGCCCACGTCAAGGTCGCAGCCCACAAAAATCGCTACTGACACAAAAAATGTATATTTTTGATCCTCCTTAAAGAAAAAAAACTTGGAGTTAGCCGTTGGCTACTCCAAGTTTATTTGTTTTAAATGATGTTTTAACGCGTCTCGTTTATAGCGCATTAAGGCGCGCCAAGATGGCGTCCTTGGAGCTAGCTCCTACGATGGTATCTACTACCTCACCATTCTTGAAGAAGAGAAGTGTGGGGATGGAGCGTACATTGTAGCGCGCTGCGAGTGCGGAGTTCGCATCAACGTCGATTTTTGCAACCTTTGCCTTGTCGCCCATTTCTGTGGCGATTTGGTCAATGATAGGAGCAATCATCTTGCAAGGACCACACCAAGGTGCCCAAAAGTCGATGAGAACGGGGACGTCTGAGGCGAGAACCTCACTGTCAAAATTAGCTTCTGTAATTTCGTTTGCCATGATGAAAAGAGTCTATAGCAGGCTTGATAAAATAGCGAGCGAAAAGAGTGTCAGCAGAATTAGTTAAAATCTACTTCTTCATCGTCTTCAGCTGGCGCATCACTGTCAGCGGACGCGTCGTCATCAGAAGAGGAATCATCATCGGCATAGGGGTCGTAATCATCTGACGTATCAGCTGGTTCTGCACCTTCCAAGGGATTACCAAAGAGGGCGTCAGAATAAGTGACGCGATGAGCAACCTGATCAATCTCATACTGAACGTAGAGATAGTAGCCTGCAAGCAGAGTAACAATAGCCATGACTGTCACGATGACGGGATGATCCTTGCGTACTTCTTCCTCCACATCACCACCAGAGCTGAAGCCGGCGGGCTTGGAGAATCCAGCAGGCTTGGAGAAGCCAGCGGGCTTGGAAACGGGTACTGTTGCCTTAGGCATGCTGTCCGTAGATTCACCAGCGGCGGCTGGTTGAACAGGTGCGCTAGGAGGTATCGCTGCGGGTGACGATGGGGGCAAACCTGGCTTTGGTGCAGCTGGGCTAGGCGCAGCAGCGGGAACAGCAGGTGCTCCAGGACCACGGGGAGTCACAGGCGTCAGAGGACGTGTGGCATTACCCGCGTTGAGCATCACTGTACGCACGGGAGCGGCAGGTGCACTAGGGGGCATGGGAGCACCAGGTGCTGCGGGAGCAGAAGGAGGTGCGGGCATACCTGGTGCAGCGGGAGGCGCTACGGGTGCTACGGGTGCTGGTACTGCAGGACGAGGAACCCCTGGTGCCGAAGGGGGCACGGGGACTGGTGGCGTCGGAGGAGAAGGAGGAGTGCTCATGGTATGGTTAAATCGGTTCGCAGGTAAAGCGGATTTTTCTTATATTACGTGATGAGTCGCACCATAGCAAGCGAAAAGAAGGATTCGCCTCATTTTTTTCGTCTTGAGCTGGGCGGCTCGGGATGGTCATTTTCTATAGTTGATTGATTAATAGATTATTGTTTATTTTTCGGGATATATCGTTTGTAGAGTGCTCCGCTGCTTTCGCCGTCCTGCGGAGCCTGCCAAGAGTCGTTTTTTTCCACTCCAAGCATGCGGAGGAACTCCAATTGGTAGTTGGTCTGCGCCAGCAAATCCTTGAGACCCTCGCGCTGGAGACCTTGCAAATGCTTCGCTGGCGTATCTCTCCACGCAACGTCTATGTAGAGCGGGGAGTGGTGATGCATGTCCATAGCATAGTCCAGCATGGAGTAGGCTGTGGCCTCATCCCCATTGGACAGAGCGCGGAAGCCTCTGTAAATCAAGTTAAGCCCGTAGGGGGTGTGCCACTGCGCCAGTATGGTTCTATCAGGGCCATTGTTGGGGTAGCTACGGCGCATGAGGGATTCTGCCTTTTCAAATTCCCCCTTGCTGGAGTAATATTCTACGAGGCCGAGCACGGCATAAAGCTCCTTGGGGTTAAGCTCTAGACTGCGCTCGAGTAGTTTTGTAACATTTTCTACATCCCTGCGTTGAGGTGTCTGGGCTATGAGTCGTGCGTACTCTCGGACGATATCATGGGCGGGGTAGAGTCTTGCTGCTTGCAGCACATTTTGTGCGCGCTCCTCAGCCGTGGCATTGGCTGCGACCAGAGCATCCGCACGCCACTGCGCAGCGTAAATGGGTGTGTAGCGGTACGCTCCATATCCCAGAGCACCCCCTACAGCCAAGGTCAAGAGAATAAGAACCGTGCGCCCAAACCAACCCTGAGCCTTCACCACATGAAGGGGGACGATTTTGCCCATTTGGCTCAAGCGGAAAAATTGCAAGAAGCCGCCCTTACGCTTTGCAGGGGAGACCAGCACACCGCAGCAGAAGGCCGAAAGCGTCGCCATCGCGTACTGATGCCAGATAAAGTCTGTCAAAGCTGTCATCAATACCGAGGTGAGCAAAAAGAGAGCCATCGCGACCATGGTGCGGCGCTGCTTGACTGGCTCTTCCGCGCTGAGCAGCAAATAGCCCTTCCCTATATGAATGAAGAGGATAAACAGTAGCCCCAAGAGGCCGAGCATGCCGTAGTCACAGGCAGCTTGTATATACTCATTATGCGCATAGTTGGGGCTATTCCACTCTTGGAAGAAGGGAACAATCTCCCACTGGGAGGCACCTGCCCCGTAGCCCCATAGGGGAGCATCATGCAGGGTGCTATAAACATCTCCCCATATTTGAAAGCGAAGGTGTGTGTCTACCTCCGTCAGAAAACGCGACACCGCCGTGCCAAAAAAGAAATCATATACAACAAAACCAACGGTAGTCACACAGACCACACCAAAAAGCCCATCAAGCCAGCCCACGCGTCCCTTATTAAAGAGGCGCAGCATCAGCCACAGCATCCAGCCTAGTACAAAAACCACAGGCAACAAGAAGTACACAGCACGCGTTCCGCACTGCAAAGACATAGCAAGGGATCCAATACCCAAAAGCAGCAGCCCCCAACGCTTCAAACTACGCCCCCAAATCACGCGCCAAATCAACGCTGCGCCCCCGAAGAAGAAAAAAGCCCCTGCAAAATTTTTGTAGTGAAAAAGACTCATATGGCGGGAGTTCTCCCCTGCCAGCCCCACTTCGGCACGTCCAATATAATTGATACTCAGATCCCACTTATTCATTGCAAACCAAGCAATGATATTAAGAATTACTACCAGCGCAAGGATGCGCGTTAGCAGGCTGCCGCCGCGCTTCAGCTGGGCAGCGTAAATACCCGCCACGTAGAAAACCATACAGGCGAGAATGATGCCCGCATTCGTCTCCCCCTCCAGCACAGAATAGCTCATCAAGGAGCGCAGCAGGAAGTACACACCAATGCCTAGGGAAATCCAAGCGGCGATAGGCAAGCGAACAATCTTTTTTCCCGCACACAGCCCCAACACAGCCAGAAGACAAACAAGCGAAAGCCCCACAGCCATCGGATGTTGCGTGAAGACCTGATCATCTGGCATAGACATCGAAGCTATCCATACGAGCAAGAGGATAACAGCAGCTAGGCGAGCCCAGATGCTATCCACAAAGCGAGCAGAAGAGAGACCTTGTTTCATTGCCCGCATACTATCACAAACAGCATGCAGAAACAAGCTTTTTCTTCAATATGCGCAAGAAGGATTTGCGTCGATGCGCTACCATAGCACTCTCACTATTCTACCAAGCCATGCAGCAGCAGGCAGCGACTGCCGCCTTCTGCTTCCATGAACTCATCCAATGCGTCCAAATCATCCATGGACGACATGACGCAGTAGTCCCAGCCCATTTGCAGAGCTTTCTCGCGTAGCTCATTGCACTCCTGATGCAAGACGATGAGTAATCGCTTGCCCGCACTGCCAGCACACACCGGCATCTTGCTAGCCAAGAGACTGGCAGCATCCAGCATACAGCAACTTGCAGCAGAGGCATCTGCAGCGTAGGCAGCCAGCGCGTCAAAGCCCTCACCCGACTCTTCCCATGCCTGTATGTTATGGCAGGGGATGCAGAGCTGGGCGTTTTCATTCCACTCTCGCTGCACGCCAGAGCTGATGAGGGTGATGCTGTCCATCAAGGTGGCATACTGTGAGAGGGTGCGCAGCATGGCGGCTCTGCTTTCTGGGTAGCGGCAGCAGTGTTCCTCAATGCGGGCTTCTTGCTGGCGCGAGGCGGGCAGCAGGTCTTGGACATCACCTATGTAGGGGACGTCGCCCAGTGCCTTCATGATTAACTCTATCTCGCCGACGATGCAGTGCTTGCCCTCTATCTCGCAGCGGGTGATGTGGTAACATTCGCTACGTCCATGTTGCTCTACCTGTTCCCAGAGCTCACTGTCGCTCTGATCAAAGTCGCCCACGCGTATGAGGTGGTAGGGCATGGCCTGATTGAGGAGTATTTGGGGAGAACAGAGGCGCAGCCCTGCTAGCTCTTCACGCAGGCCAGAGCCTGCTTCTGCCAAGGTAGGCACGCGCAGGGTCTCCACCAGCCAGAGGGCAGGCTCTTGCTCCTGCGCATCAAGGCGACCCAAGGCGAGGACAATACCTTCATGATAACGGTGGTGCAGCAGCTGCGATAGGTCAGAAAGTGAGGAACGAAAGGGCTGCGTCACCGCGCCCTCTGGCGCAGGATAACGCGAAGGCAGGGGCTCTGCCAAGCGTAGCTCTGCTGGCGGCAGGGATAGGAAAATGGGCTTGCCTTGGGCTATGCTGAGGGCTAGCTCCTCTTCCATGAGCCCTTCTAAGTCGATGGCCGCCTCCAGCTCTGGATGAGCTTGGGCTATGGCCTCAACGGATTCTGGCAGCAGAAAAATGAGACAGCGTCGTCTCTGTTGAGCAATTTCCAAAACGCGCTGGCTGTCAGAAAGCAGACCGAGCCCACCAAAGAGCAGCACGGGACGCTCACTAAGGCTAGCCCTACCCAAGGCAAAGCTAAGAGCCTCCGCCCCCGGCCTCTGGCAGAGCAGCCCCTTCACCCCCTCCAAGTGAGAACAAAATAAATCCTGCTGCTCATCTTGAGGAGCTAACACCCACTCCGCCACACCCATGGAGGCACAGAGGGAAAAAAATCGCGAAAAAAGGGACATGGAATCAGACATGATAATATGCGTTAAAGGGCTCTTGGTCTAGTCCACTGTTACAACGGTAACACGTGTCGTCAGGCGGTGGGTTTCACCATAGCGTAGAGAAAGTCCCTCGGCAGGCACAGCAGAAGTCTCTAGCGCGATAAAGTGACGGCACTGCTCTGCACCTAGGTCAGACATGCCAGCGGCTAACTCTGCACCGGGGTTCCAGACAATGGCAGAACCAGAGCCTTCTCGCAGAATGCTGATGGAGCGATGCCACGCAGGGTCATGGATGCAGAGCTGCGCCTTCTCATCGACAGGACAGTAGATGCGATCTATATTACCAGCTGGGATGAGGGGGTCTTCTGCGTGCTCCATAGGGGAGGCAGCGTACTCGACAAAGGGGGATTCTTCTAAGCCCGTGATAGCGATAGCCTCGTAGTCACTGACAGCGTAATAACTATGCTGCGCGGCAGAAAAAGGCATTTGCGCAGGCACATCCAATGTCAGCAGGCTAATCAGCAGCTCCTCACCCAATTCCAAGACCAGAGCAGCGCTGGGCATGTGCTCATCATCAGCAGGCAGAGCCAGCAGCAGATGCATGACACCTGCCTCATCAAGCTCGCTCTTTGCCAACTGCCAGAGGGAAGTGCGAGCCATACCATGACTGGGGGCGGTGGCATCCTCGGGGTGCTTTCCAAACCAAGGCCAGCAGAGGGGCACACCTCCGCGCAGGGCGCGACCTTGTTCATACTGGCAATTAGGGCTCATGTAGAACACATCGTGTTCTTGGGAGCGGGGTTTCCAGCTGAGAAGCTGTCCACCATAAAGGGAAATGCGGGCGGAGCAGAGCTCTGTTTCCACACTAATAATGGGAAAGTCGGGACCGTGGGGGTAATCTGTCTGAATCATGCTTGGAGAGATAGTACGACATTTTGAAGCACTTTGCAAGCATGCCGAGAACCTGCCTATAGGGGGGTTCTAAATTCTCGTCATTCTAAATAAGAAAATTCAGAAAATCGCTATCTCAGCTGACAAAAGAAACCACCGCACAGCAGCAATTGCTACGCACGGTGGCATCAGGGAGAGGAACTGCTCCTTCTCGTCCCAGCCTCAGCTCAGACGAGATATTGCCTATGCTCTACGACGGCGGCGTAGGAGCAAGCCAGAGAGAGCTAGGAGACTCAGGGTTGCCGAGCTTGGTTCTGGAATAATAGAAGTAGTATTCACCTGAAGGATGGGACTCCACGTAGGCTGTCCCTTGATCTTGCCCAGATCGCTCGAATTTGTTACTGAAAGGTCTGCATCTTTGAGATTTCCGTCTACATCGACAAAATCGACCGTATAAGAATCACCTAAAATCATCTCTACACCTGAGAAATCGAACGTATAGCTAGTCTTATTTACGAACCTGTGGGAAGAACTCCATGGATCATCCCATTGGACTCCAGAAGTAATGGTAGCCACCGAGCTCATGTAGCTAGTCCCCGAGCTGTCGGTAATGCGAAGATAAAAGTCGCCGCTTCCCAGCGAATTGTTGCTGTAGTGAGCAAAAATAGCTATAGATGTGAGATTTACAGAATTGCCTGCTTGAAACAGTTGGCCCGCTTCCTCGCGTTGCAAATCAGTGATGCTCGATCCATCAGCATTCGTTGCCGTCGTGAGACTACCTGCCGTATCATAAGGAGCACCAGATTCATATGAAGCACTTGGCAGAGTCAGAGTGAAGGAAGTTTCATTTGAAAGAACATTCGTCCCTCCAGATGGGGCGCTAGCACCCTCTCGCCACGCAGCTAAGCCGCTCTGGGTTAAATAATTATATCCCACAAGCTCACTAGCATTCACGAAAGAAAGCGCAGCGAGCGTCATCAGTACTGAGAGTATTTTTTTCATAAAATGTTTTCTTTCAACAACGCCATTATACACCACTAAACGCCATCATCAAGAAATTATGGAATTTTTTGTATATTTTTACCTTCAGAAACCTTTTTAGAATAGGCCAGACACCACTGTACGTGCCATAAATGGCACGTACAAAGCCGATTTCTTCGTCATAAATCATTGGATTGAATTTGTGCATGGCCTTACGGAAAATGGCTTTGCGGTCTTGAGTAATGCCTATTTCTCATGATATTTAATTTTTGCCTCACACCATAAGGGGAGTTCTCGCAATTCGCAAGGAGTGCTCGTGGAAGGATTTTCGTCA
>CAYJON010000047.1:0-16081 GCA_964371795.1 uncultured Akkermansia sp.
ATTACTTAGTCACCCAGATGGTCTGTTCGCGTTCTGGACCGACACCGATGGAGCCCACAGGGCAGCCGATGACTTCACCAAATCGCTTGATGTAGGCCTTGCACTTCTCTGGGATTTCTTCCCATGTGGTGCACTTGGTTGTATCTTCAAGCCATCCTTCTACTTCTTCGTAGATGGGAACGCACTTTTCCAAATCTTCGATGAGGGCTGGTGGGTACTGGAGCACCTTGTCGCCTAATTGGTAGCCTGTGCAGATTTTAATCACGGGCATTTCATCGAGACCATCAACGTTGGTCATGGCCATCTCATCAAATCCATTGAAGGTGGTGGAGTAGCGCAGAACAACACCGTCAGCCCAACCGCAACGGCGAGCGCGACCTGTTGTTGCACCAAACTCACGACCCAAGCCGTGGAGGTAGTCGGAGAGTCCTTCATCCTCTGTTGTAAGAGGACCTGCACCTACGCGGGTGGTGTATGCCTTGCATACGCCAATGATTTTGTCAATGCGTGTTGGTGCAACGCCAGAACCTGTGCAGCATCCGCCAGCACTGGTGTTAGAGCTGGTGACAAAGGGATAAGTACCAAAGTCGATGTCAAGCATCGCGCCCTGTGCACCTTCAAAGAGAACAGTCTTGTTGGCCTTGATAGCGTCGTTGACCAAAGGAATGGTGTCGGTGATGTGGGGGCGCAGAACGTCTGCAGCTGCCATGACCACGTCGATTGTTTCCTTGGGGTCAGCGGCTGGCCAGCCGAGGCGCACCAGCTCATCATTAGCTGTCTTGATGCTCTTTTCGAGCACGGTGAGGAGGCGGTCTCTGTCAACAAAGTCAATCATGCGAATGCCTATGCGGCGTGCCTTGTTGGAGTAGGCTGGGCCAATGCCCTGCTTTGTTGTGCCGATTTTTTGGTCGCCGAGGGCTTCTTCTTGAGCGGCATCAATCTCGCGCAGGATGGGAAGCACCACGTGGGCGCGGTCGGAGATGACGAGGTTTTCGGGTGTGACGCTCACGCCTCTGCCACGAAGCATCTCAATCTCTTCTACAAGAGAACTAGGATTGATAACAACACCGTTAGCAATCACATTGAGTTTTCCTGGCCACAGAATGCCAGAAGGCACAAGGTGAAGGACATACTTCTGACCGTTAGCAATTACTGTGTGACCTGCATTGCTACCACCTTGACTGCGTACAACGCAGTCTGCCGTTTCTGTGAGAAAGTCGATGACTTTTCCCTTTCCTTCATCGCCCCATTGGGAGCCAATTACGAGTGTATTCATGTTGATTAAAGATTTGCTAGAGGTTTAAAATTAAGATTGGTAGACACCTGATTTGAATTCCTCAATCAGTCCGATGAACTCATCAAAGAAGTAGGTGGCGTCCTTGGGACCAGGGGCAGCCTCTGGGTGGTACTGCACACAGAAGACGGGTATCTTTGTGTGGCGTATACCCTCAATTGTACCATCATTGAGGTTGACGTGGGTGATTTCCACATCGCTGCTCAAGCTTTCAGGATCAACGGCAAAGCCATGATTCTGGGAGGTGATAGCCACCTTACCTGTACGCAGATCCTTCACAGGATGATTGCCGCCACGGTGACCGAACTTCAGCTTGAAGGTCTTGCCGCCAAAGGCATGTGCAAGCAGCTGATGACCTAAGCATATACCAAAGATAGGCAACTTGCCCAGCAATGCCTCAATCTGGGCATGGATGCGTGGGAGTGCGGATGGGTCGCCAGGGCCATTGGAAAGGAAGAGTCCATCCATATTCATGGCAAGGATTTCCTCCGCAGGAGTGTAGGCATTGACCAAGGTGACATGGAAGCCCGCGCGACGCAGGCTGCGCAGGATGTTACGCTTGATACCAAAATCGTAAGCGACGATATTGTACTTCACAGGAGGAAGCTCGCTGTAGGTACCCATATCACCTGCGGTCTTGTTAGGTAGCTTCCAGTCGCGGGATTCTTCCGACCACTCGTAGCTTTCCTGTGTGGAGACCTCTGTGACAAAGTCACTGCCGCTCATGGGAGCAGAAGCCAGCGCATGCGCGACTGCCTCGTCAGCTGTCATCTCTGTGGTCAGCGTAGCGCGTTGTGCCCCGTGGGTGCGCAGGTGCTTGGTGAGTCTGCGTGTATCAATACCCTCTATACCAAGGATGTTGTGGCGTGCCATCCAGTCACCCAGTGGCTCATTACTGCGCCAGTTGGAGTGCAGGCGTGCTAGCTCTCCAATGACAAAGCCGCGTACCTGTGGGCCGCAGCTTTCATTGTCTTCTTCACAAATACCATAATTACCAATGAGTGGGTAAGTCATCGTCACGATTTGACCTCTGTAAGAGGGATCGGTGATGATTTCTTGATACCCAGTCATGGAGGTGTTAAAACAGGCTTCGCCTGTTGTTGTCCCCACTGCCCCGAAGGATATACCTTCGAATATTGTTCCGTCTTCTAGTGCAAGAATAGCTTTCATTCAGTTCTCGGTTTAGCCGTGCAATTGTATCAAGGCTAAAATAAATTTGCAAGTGAATTTTAAAATAATGGCAAAGTTTTCATTCAAAGACGAGAGGAAACTGCCCTGCAAGCGGGTAGTCTTTCACCTCAATGAGCTCTACACCATACTGTGCTGCGATGACAGGTGCTTGGGAAGCAGCGTAGGCCTGAGCGTAATAAATAATTTTGACCCCATGGGCGCAAAGTGCCTGCATGCAGGAGGTGCAGGGCATGGTGGTGCAGGCTACGCGGTAGGCCTCCCCTCGCCTGATGAGGCTACAGAGGTTGATTTCTGCGTGCAGCATGAACTTCTGACGCTCGTCGCGTGATGACCAAAAGCCCTCTGATGCGACAAAGCCTGGGTAAAGTCCGTTGTAAGCCGTGCCAATAACACGGTTGTCCTTGTCCAGCGCGGCAGCTCCTACCTTGCGGTAGGGATCTTCGGAGCGCAGGGCGGCTACATGCGCGAGGCACATGGCGTATTCAGGTATAGAGAGTCGTTGTGACATGATAGTTGCTTATGCTTGTGTTTCTTCTTCAATGAGAGTATCTGTTTGATCGAGATTTTTTTCTGGGATGTGTTTTTTGGGACTCAGTCCCAGCTCCTTGAGTTTTTCAAAACGGCTGATGATGTTTGCCTTCCCTGTGTAGAGCTGCTTGAAGGCGGCATCGTAAAGTTCCTTCGCCTTTCCTATGCCTGTACCCAGTTGATTCATTGTTTCAAGGAAGGTGACAAATTTGTCGTAAATCTTGCCACAATCATCTACAATGCGCTGAATATTGTCTACCTGCCTATTTTGTTGCCAGAGGCCGTAACAGAGCTTGATGGCCATGAGGAGGTTGGCAGGACTGATGAGGATGATATTGGCGCGTTGTGCCTCTTCTATCAACTCGGGGCTGTGGGTGATGGCGGCTATGTAGGCGGCCTCATTGGGTACAAAGAGCAGGACATAGGGGAAGTCTCCCAAATCAATGTATTTCTTGCTAGCAATCTCCTTGATATGCAAGCGCAGGGATTGGCAATGAGTTTTGGCCTCCTGTTGGCGCGTCTGTTCATCCGTCGCTTGCACTAGCCTACCGTAAGCAGTGAGAGATACCTTGGCGTCTATGATGAGCCTTTGTCCCTGCGGGAACTTGACAATGAGGTCGGGGCGTAGTTGCTTCCCCCCGCCGACGTCTATGCTCACCTGTGTTTCATATTCTATGCCCTTGCGCAGTCCAGAGTGGGTGAGCAGGCTTTCTAGCACCATCTCACCCCAATCGCCCTGCACCTTGTTGTTGCCTTTGAGGGCTTGGGCTAGCTCCACAGCATCGGAGCCTATTTGCTCTGTGCGCTCCATGAGCTGGCGCAGGTGGGCATTGAGCTGTGTTTGGCTCTCAGCCTCCTTGACACGCGCATCTTGCACGGACTTGTCCAGCTGGCGCAGCTGATTTGTTAGTGGGCTCAGTAGGCTATCTAACTGCTCCTTATTCTGCCGCTGTAGGCTTTCACTTTTTTGAAGGAGTTGCTCATTAGCTAGAGCTTGAAATTGCTCTCTAGCCTTTTTCTGCTCTTGCAGGAGTTCTTCTAAATACTCTACGCGCAACTGAGCTTTATTTTGCGCTAGAATACTTTCTTGCAATAGCCTTTCTGACTCCCTACGAGAGCGGCTACTGTATGCATACACCAGCACTCCAGCAAGCAGAGCCGACACCACAGATGCTAGAATAATAGTAGTCATAAACATTAGCTTATTTAGAATGACGAGAATTTAGAAATCCTCATTAGTCTAGCCCTCTTTGACTGGGCTGACAAGCATTAATTACCACATCTGCGACCTACCTGTTTTGAAATGTTATATTAAGAACTATTGACCAAAGAGTTAAGTTAGAATACCCTTCAATTTGAAGACTATATGAAAACCCATCCTACACTCTGCCCAATCATCCTTGCCGCTAGCCTTTTTTCTATTCCCCTCTGCTACGCTGCACCTACAACTGTCGTTGGCACAGGCGAAACTATCACCAGCAGTGCTAGTCTGCCGCTCAGCTCGCAGGACTACATCAATACCCTTGATACAGGATTTTGGGTTGGGGTAGGTTTTTCCCAACTAACAGATCCCAGTGCCATCATTCTAGGTTCTGCTGATATTATCACTGTCACCAATCAAAGCGCTAATGCGGATTCTGGCGCTGGAGGTATTGTTTTAAGCCAATCCTCCCTAGGAACAATTAATGGCACTGTCTCCGCAACGGGTGAGGCAGATACACGCGCCCTCTGGCTGACAAGCACTGATGTTTATAATGCTGATAACAGCACGGCCGTCAATTCCACACTTTCCACATTTGCTGGCAGCATAGAAGCAAATGCCTTGGAAGGCACTGCCTATGGCATCTATTTATTCAACAGCACCCTAGGGGATATAGACTCAACAACTATCACAGCAATAGCCGCGGGTGGTGGGGCTGTAGGCGTTAACCTTTCGGGAACAAGCACGATAAGCGACCTCTCAGGGACAATTATCAAAGCCAATGCTTTCAACGCAGGTTCAATCGTCGGCACAGCTATAGGCATATTGGTGAGAGATAGCTCTACTATTGGCAATTTTGACAATGTCAACATTGAGGTCTCTTCTACTTCTGGCACGGCTACAGGCATTTCCATGCTATCAGTCGTAGAGGGTAGCAGCTTTCAGAACATGAGCATTTCTGCCTCAGCTGAATCGGGTCAGATCAGCCTCGTTAATGCGCGATTCTCTGCTACTGATCAATCATCATTTATCACCCTATCAGGTGACTTTAGCATGAGTTCCAATAATGATAATAGCAACAACTCTTACAGTGTGGGTTATCTACTAGGTACGGCACTTTCTGACACTTCGGCAAGTGTGGGTATCAAAAATAGCGGAATGAGCGGCACCTCCATGGGCTTTTTACTAGACTGGGAAAACACCCGCATCAATGTACAGCGTAATTATGGATTTGTAGCAGGGGTTGGTATTATTGGTACTGCTGCCGTAACGGCTCTGGATTTGCAAGGAACAGTTGTCACTGCTGGCAATAGCATCACTGCCTCCACTCAATCGGGCGCGGTTGTAGCAGCTTTTTTGCAGGGTGTCGACCTCAGCGAGGGCGCGCTCTATGGAACATTAAATGCGACAGCAACAGAGGGCATAGCCGTGGGACTCGGTACGGTGGGATCTGATCTTTCCGTCTTTATCAACCCCACATTCAATTATCCAATCATTACACAGATTGACAGCAACTCCACCATCAATCAAATTGGTGGCAGCATCAATGTCGAGGTAGAGAATGAGACTGCCACCGAAACCCTAGCCGTTGGCGTCCAATTAGGTAATGTCAATGAAGAGAATAACGCAGCACGTGCCGCAGAGTTTTATAAAACAACGATGAAAGGGAATTTTTCTGGCATCATATCCGTTCAGCTCAACGACACACAGAGCGGCAGTGCGACACTACAATCAGGCAATGTAGTAGCAGGCATTATCAACTACGGTAGTGTCACAGATGCAGAGGCCGCAGCCGTATTTTCCGATGGCACACTGGGGGCTGATGTGCTGAGATTTGATGCCCGCGCAAATGCTGCTAACTCTGACCCAGAGGGCACACGCATCTCGTCCCTCATCTACAGCACCGATAGCAGCACCAATGAACTATCCTTAGTTGGTCTTGGGCAGGCAGTGCAAAGTCTCGTTGGAGACATAGAAATGACAACTCGCGTGACAGATAGCTCCAGCACCAGTGGCAGTGTCATAAGCACGACAACTAGCAATCGCGCCATCTTGGAAGGCAATCTCGTCGCAGGCTCAACTGGGACTCAATCTATCTACTTTCAAGAAGGTCACTTCCGCGTGACCTCCAATAGATGGGTAGCCACAGAGGGGGTCAACTTTGGCACAGTGAGTAGCTCTGTTGATGATCTCTATACCACGGTGAGCGTGCAACTCAGCGACATGGTGACAGCCTCCACAGGAAGCACCAACACGACAGTAGACAATGCGCTAAGCCTAACTAGCACCAGCCTCAGCTTTACTGCCAATAGCACTTCTGATGTGTCACAGCTAGTCGTTGGAATAGATATGACATTGGATCTCGTGGGACTCACAGATGTCTATGTCTACCTCTATGGCTCTCAATCGGACTATGAAGACAGCATAGTCTACTTCCTCGATGCCCGTGCAACTGACTTATTTGATGCGGATAATACAGGCATCACCTATCATCTGTCAATCTCAGGTAGCAGCATCACTCAGACATCTGATTTTGAAATCCGACATGACGGGACTGGTATTTACCTCTTCGCTGTCCCAGAACCCAGCACAGTCACACTGAGCCTATTGGCGCTGCTGGGTCTATTATCCCATAGACGCAGAGCCTAAAAAAAGCACTTTCCTATAACAAGATTATAGGCTATACTGTACCCATGGCACGTATTCTCATTGCACTGAGCGGCGGCGTTGATAGCGCGGCTGCGGCTGCCCTTCTTGTCCAACAAGGACATGATGTTGTCGCAGCTTACATGAAAAACTGGGTTAATGATGAAAATATCCCCGGTGAATGCCCATGGGAGCGTGACATAGAAGACGCACTTGGTGTTTGCCGCGTACTGGGCATAGAGCTGCGCGTGGTGGATCTCATCGCACAGTACAAGCAACGCGTGGTCAGCTACCTCATAGAAGGATACCGCGCAGGAGCAACCCCCAACCCCGATGTGCTCTGCAATCGCGAGATGAAGTTTGGAGTCCTGCTTGACTATGCCTTAGAACAGGGCTTTGAGGCCGTGGCGACGGGACACTACACCCGCCGTTTTGATGGAGCGGATGGCAGCTATGTCTTACGTGGTTTGGATGGCAACAAGGACCAGTCCTACTTCCTCGCGCTGATGCGCCCCGAGCAGGTGGCACATGCTGTTTTTCCCGTCGGAGCATTGGAAAAACCACAGGTGCGCGAGATAGCAAGACGCTTTGCCCTGCCCAACGCAGAGAAAAAAGACTCACAGGGCATCTGCTTCATCGGTCAGGTGAAGATGAGCGACTTTCTCCGCCACTACCTGCCTGATAATCCTGGAGAGGTCGTGGACTTGCAAGGACGCGTCCTCGGGCGCCATGAGGGATTGCACCTCTTTACCATGGGGCAGAGAAAAGGACATCGCATCGCCTCCCCCAGAGAAGGCATTGCCTATGTCGTGGTGGGCAAGGATTTAGAAAACAACCGCCTCATCCTCGGCTACGAAGATGAGCAAACGACAGGACTCTACAGCAGCTATGCCCAAGTTGGGGGCATCAGCAACACTCTCAGCTCCCTGCCAGAGCGCGTCTTGGTACAGCCTCGCTACCGTGCCCCTTCTGTCATGGCACGCTGCCATTACCTATCTGATGACAGCGTGGAGCTGCACTTCGAGAGCCCTATTCGTGCCCTCGCCTTGGGTCAGGTTTGCGCCTTCTATGACCCCGCAGAAGATATGGGGCATTATGCAGCAGGAGAACTCCTACTCGGAGGCGGTTTTTTTCACAAAGTAAACCCTATGTAATTTACTGAATAATATTCTTTTATATTATAAAAAGGCTATATTTTACACTAAAGCGAAGCAATTATGCCTATTTCGCCAAAGTAATCCCCAATATCATTCTCTATCAAATACTTAGAAGGCGTATCTTTCTACGCATTAGATAAAACCTCTATTTAAGTATATTCTAGACTCCGTATGGGGTCTCAAAGTAAAGATAATTTAGGAACGCAGCAACTCATCGAGGAGTTGATGATACATAGCCTACTGGAAGAACAGCAGGAAGTCACATCCAATAGCCATGAAGAGCCTTTTCATGATGCTCTGGCCTCCGATATCCTGCAACACACCGCACTCAGTGCCTCTGATGCCGCGCGTATTGTTCTTGAATTGCTAGAAAACGCAGAACTGAGCACCAATCCCGATGCCCTGCACTGCCTGCGCCAATGCCGCCATATCATCCAGTTGGGTATGGAGTGCTACCAACGTGACCAGCAGACAGTCGGCTTTAACGCGGCCGTAGACGCTCTCATCACCAACAAATCTCATCGCAGAAAGCGCACCTTGCTCGAAATCAAGCAATACAGCGATAGAATCATCCGCAATCATCCAGAATGGCGTAACCGCCCCCTGCGACGCATCACAGAGCAGGAGTGCCAGCGCATCATTACCACGACCTTTACCACCCCCTCCATGCAGAAAAAGGCACATGTCATCCTGCACGGCATCTTTAACTTTGGCTTGCGACGCGGCTGGTGTGCTAGCAATCCCGTTGTGCTACTCGACGCGCCTCATGTCAAGGAAAGGCGTATCCCTGCACTGAATATCAAGCAAGTGAGAAAGCTACTGCAAACAGCTCTACAGGATCAGCATCTTTGCTGCGCACCGGCTCTAGGTCTCATGCTCTGGGCGGGCATACGCCCTAATGAGGTGGAACGCCTCCAGTGGAAGCATATCAACCCCACAGAAAACATCATCACTATACACCCCCAACATTCCAAGACTGGGGGTAGCCGTCAGGTGAGCATCTATCCCGCGCTCAAGCGTTGGCTTACCCGCGTTGCTCCCTACACCCTGCCCGAGGCACACATCATCCCGCGTTCTTGGGAAAGACGCTGGCGACATCTGCGCGTCAGCGCAGGCTTCAGCGAGTGGCAGGCGGATATTCTACGCCATAGCTTTGCCTCCTACCACCTCAAGCACTTCCGCAATCTAGCCTCATTGCAGCTAGATATGGGGCATAGTAGCGCAGAGCTACTACGCACGCGCTACCTTGCCATGGAGGGCATCACCAAGCAGCATGCCGACCATTTTTGGAAGGAGCTCCCCCTTATTGAAGAGCTCCCTATTTCCTCCTTATGAGGATTCCTTATGAAAAGTGGCGTCTGTCGCCATCGCCAAAGCAAATGCCTGACTCCTTTGCCGCTGCAAGCACCTGATTGTCCTTGCCCACCAATTGGAGCGCTGAAACAGCATCCTCAATGGGCATGGAAATCATCTTGGTACGACTGAGGGCAACTGTGTAGCCAAAGCGCTTTCTCTCAATGAGGTTGATGGCCTTTGTCCCACAACGCACCCCAAGAAGGCGGTCAAAGGGAATGGGTTGTCCACCACGCTGGGTGTGACCTAGCACGCAGTAGCGTGTCTCTATACCTGTGATGGTTTCAAGCTTTTTGGAAAGGAAGGCAGCTATGCCGCCTAGTCGCACCTCGCCCTTTGTCTCTTCATCGAGCATGAGAAGCTTGCCACCGATTTTTGCGCCTTCGCTCACCACGACAATGATTTCTCGCTGACCGAGGGCTTTGAGTAGCTCTATCTTGCTGACAACATCCTCCATCTGGAACTCTATCTCCGGCAGCAGGATAACATCCGCACCGCCAGACATACCACCATACAGAGCAATCCAACCAGCATGGCGACCCATGACCTCAACCACCATCATGCGCTGGTGGGCATGTGCCGTTGTGCGCAGGCGGTCTAGATTGCGGCTCACAATATTGACAGCCGTCATAAAGCCGAAGGTGTAGTCCGTGGAGCTCAGATCATTGTCTATGGTCTTGGGCACACCTACAATGGGGAGACCGATTTTTTGCAGCTCCAGTCCTATGGTCTGGGAGCCATCACCACCAATGACAATAAGGGCGGAGAGATTGAGCCTCTCCACAGTTGCCTTGCTTGCTTCGAGGACTTCGGGGGCTATCTCCATGCGGCCACCAACACCACTCTTGACGGTGAAGTTGCCCTTGTTGACAGTACCCAGTATGGTACCGCCCATGGAGCGTATATTGAGGCAATTTTCGCGTGTGAGGACGGTGAAGCGCTCATTCTCTGGTGTAGAAAGCAGGCCTTCAAAGCCATCATGAAAGCCGTAAACCTTCCAACCTCGGGAGGTAGCAGCACCTACTGCACCTTCTATTACGGCGTTGAGTCCGGGGCAGTCGCCGCCAGAATTAAGTATTCCTATGTTCATACAAAAAAGTTATTTGGGTATGCTGATAAAGCGGGTAGCATCGTAGGGTTTCTGATTCTGTAGCCATTTTTCCCATTCTGCCCAGCCCTCGTTCAAGAATTTGCTGGCCCAGAGATAGCGTTGATCAGGTGTCGTACCGAGGATGATGATGCTCATGCTACGTGGGTAGGTGAGCATTTCTCCATCACGTCCGTAGGGACGGCGTATGGAAGGACGGCGAGAGGTGACCATGAGGCAGGCACCTGCTTTTTGAGAAATCGCAACCTTGACCCCATCAACATCCTTGCGTTCTTGCAAGAGGCGGTTGCTGTTTTTCACCGTCACCTGACGTGACGTGCCATCAAGGTTGTGAACAGTGCAGATATTCTCCTTTTGCGCCGCGATAAGCTGGAAGGCAGGATTCTGGTGCACATAGATAGCCAGCAAGGCCAAGTCACGCGCTGTGGAGTAGGAGGTATTTGCTCCATGCACATCACGGAATGAGGTCTGCTTCATACCGAGGTTAGTTGCCAAGTTGCGCATCTCCTCAAGGAAAGCCCCGCTGGGATTGCTGGGGTTGAGGGTGCTACCGCAGGCGTAGGCCAGTGTTATCGCGCTAGCAGAGTCCTCCCACAGCAAGGCGGAGTAGAGGGCATCACGTATGCTAATCTTGTCCCCAGGGCGAAGCTGTAGCAGATTAGTATGCGGCCACTTGAGAACCTCATTAGGAACAGTGAGTAGACTGCTTGCATCCATATTTTGAGCGCGAATCCAGTCCACAGCAACCGCTGCGGTCATCACATTGGTCAGCATGCCGATGGGGCGTTCTCCAACAGAATTATTGGAATAAATAATACGTCCTGAGTTATTCTCCACAGCGACATAGCTAGGTGTTGACTGTTGAGGAGGCGGGAATATATCGCCAATGAATTTGCAGCTACTCAGCGAGAGTAATGCGAGGAGCGCAAGAGGGCTTTTTTTAAGAAAAGACATGTTGGAATGCAGGGTTATTTATCTTCTGTGTAGAGATTTTTGGGGCAACGGTCACCAAAGATAATGCCGAGGTCACGCGCCGTGCGGACGATGTGACTATCTGCATCAACAAGGCGTATATCAGCCAAGGCTTCTTCGAGGCTAACTGCATCGACTTCCAGTCCCTTAAGAATAACTGATGTACCAAAGCGATTTTCTTCAATGAGTTGAACTGCTTGAACACCAAAGCGCAATCCCAAAATACGGTCAAAGGGACAAGGAGAGCCACCGCGCTGCGTGTGACCGAGAACACAGTAACGTGTCTCAATACCTGTCATGTCTTCCAGCATGCGGGAGAGCTTGTTACCTATGCCTCCCAGTCGCACTGTACCGTAGTCGGTGGCAGGGATGGTGGTTAGCTTATCCTTAATGCGCGCGCCCTCAGCAACAATAACAATGATTTCTCGCTGTCCCGTTTTCTTTCTTTCAAGGATGCAGTCAACCACGTTCTGCATGTCAAAGTTGATCTCGGGGATGAGAACCACGTCAGCAGAACTGGATATGCCAGCATGAAGAGCGATCCAGCCAGAAAGGTCACCCATGACCTCAACCACCATCATACGCTGGTGGGCGTTGGCCGTGGTGCGTATCTGGTCAATGGATTCACAGACAACCTCAACTGCGCTTTGGAAGCCAAAGGTATAATCGGAAGGAGCGCAAAGGTCATTGTTAATAGTCTTGGGAATAGTGATAACAGGTAATCCCTCCTCTGCCAGAATATTAGCAGTGATAACGGATCCGTCTCCACCGATGACAACGAGAGCTTCCAAGCCCAAGGCCGTGATGGTCTTTTTTGCCTTGGTGATGACTTCGTGGTTGATACTCCATGTGCCGAGACGGCTTTCTACAGGGGTAAAGCTACCAGAATTAGTCGTACCGAGTATGGTGCCACCCATAGAACGTATCTTATGCACTTTCTGTGGGTTGAGCACTTCATAGCGACGTCCACCGCCCTCTACAGGGAGTAGACCTTCAAAGCCGTCATGAAAGCCCACCACACGCCAAGCGCGCTTGTAGGCCGACATAACAAAGCCTTCTATCACCGCGTTGATGCCAGGGCAGTCACCGCCAGAGTTAAGAATACCAACAATCATATTTCAAAATTATAGTGTTTTGATTAAAGTGCCTTGGTGGAAATATCACCGAGGATTTGTGCGCAGTAGAGCATGGCACGTGGGTGGTGGAAGAAGGACTTCCACATGCTACCCTTCAGCGTATTGCTGGGGCTGCCATCGCGCAGGCAGTATCCGTACCACTCACCCTGTTCCTTATCTTGCAAGTTGGCGAATGACCATTCTTGAATATGCTTGTGCCACAGCTTGTACTTGCTTTCGCCAGTCAGCTTGTGCGCCAAGGCTGTACCAATGAGAGCCTCGTCATGTGGCCACCAGAACTTCATCGTGTGCCAGTATTCCTGCACAGGCTTTCCATCAACATCGACAAAGTAGAGCAAACCACCGTACTGCGCGTCCCAGCCTCTTTCCAGCGACCAGTCAATCATCTGGCAGCCTATCTCGATGAGAGCTGCGTCATTGCCTCTGTGCTCTGCCTCGGCAAGGATGAACCATCCGCCCTCTATGGCATGACCGGGGTTGAGGATGCGCTCATCAAAGTGGTCAATGAGGCTGCCATCTGGGGCAACGCTTTCCATGACAGCCTTAATGTCGGGCTTGAGGAAGTAGGTTTTAATGTCATCAATGCAGCGGTCAATCCACTGGGTATAATAGCCATCCTCGTCGCCTAGGTAGCGGCGCAGCTCCTGTGCTGTGACGATGCTAATCATACGTGGTGCTAGTCCTATGCTAGGACGCGCGCCCGTGGTCTTGGGTGCCATCTTGCCAGGGGTGAAGTTCATGTCGACAAAAATGTCGAAGTAGTGACGCGCAAGCTTTGCGCTCTCCTCCTTCTTTGTCGCGCCATAATGGGCGGCATAAGCAATGGAGGCAAAACTCTCACTGTAGGCATAGCGACGCTTGCGCAGTGGTGTACCGTCAGCCGCTAGGGTGAAGTACATTCTCCCATCACTGGGGTCAACGGCATGCTTGCCAAGGAAGTCCAAGGCACTCTCCGCGTAGGAAAGCCACTCTGGCTTTTGCTCCAGATAATTGTAACAGGTCAGTAGCATCCATGCCATGCGACCCTGTGCCCAGACACTCTTGTCCGTATCCACTAGTGTGCCATCACGGTCAAAGCAGTGATAGAGACCACCGTTGACCGTATCAACCGCACGGGGAAACCAGAAAGGAATAACATCGTTAACAAGTTGCTCGCGATAAAAACCGCCTGTGTATGTTGGAATCATAAAAATTGTTGGATGAGAAGTGATTCTTATTTCGTGATCGCCCAGTCGAAGAAGCCAATCGCGCTGAGTTCTTGGCGCAGGGTTTCTTGGGAATGGCTGTCGGGGTTGCCCATGGGCAGGCGAGCAGGACCGAGGTTCACACCGTGCCAGCCCATGATAAGCTTTGCACTACCCATATAACCATGGGAGGCGATGATGTTAATCATTTTCACAGAGAGGCTTTGAAGATGTCTAGCGCGCTCCATATCACCCTGTTCAAAGGCAGCTATCATATCAAGATAGAGCTTGGGCGCGAAGTTGAAGGATGAGCCCACTGCCCCCTTTGCGCCAGTTGCAAGCGCACCGAGCATCCACTCATCTATGCCCCATGGGCAGTCGTAGCGACCGTCTTCATAATCAAGCACAGCCATATAGAGTGCGAGATCGGGGTTAGTGAACTTCAGACCTGCAAAGTTAGGAATCTTTGCAGCCGCGGCCTTCATCACAGCAGAGGGGTTAAAGCCCACACCAGTCAGCACGGGAATATCGTAGTAGTAATAGGGCAAATCAGGCGCACCAGCGGCTGCCACAGCACAGCAATCAACTAGGGCGTCAATATTGGCGGGCTTGAAGTAGTTGGGAGCGTTGCTGGATGTAGCCACTGCGCCATTCTCCGCAGCAAAGGCGGCTAGCTCTTGTGCATCATAGACGCTGTTGCTGCCCGTGTGGACGATGACATTGATACCGTATTGACGGCTAGCTTCTCCCCATGCGGCTATATTATCCTTTCTTTCGGTGAGCTGCATATGCGCGCTCTCTCCTGTGGAGCCCGTTATAAAGACATGCTTAATCCCCTGCGAGGCCAAGAAGGCAGCTTGATTGTCAACAGCAGAGGGGTTACAAGATCCGTCAGCATTCATAGGTGTATGCGTGGCGGGAATCAGACCGTGGAGTTTTAAGGAAATACTCATGATATAATCGGCATTTGTGCGAGCCTATCTTATCCCATGCCCCGCAGGCTGGCAAGTATAATTTTTCTGATAAATGAACTAATAAGGCTTGACCAGCCCCCTGCTCTTGCGCTAGTATACGTACACATGTTCAAAACTTGCTGGCAGATCTTGTTGTTACTTCCTATGACGTTGGGTTGTTTTTCCCAAGCCTCCGAGCAAGGCCATCATGAGATGACCACAGCTGCACCCCTGCTATGGAATCCCGAGATACCTTTCTGGCCAGGTCATACACTACCCATATCCAATTCTCTGGTGATGATGGTTCTGGCTGTACTCTTTATCACCGTCTTGCTCCGTCTTGCAACACGTCGCATGCAGCGCATCCCAACGGGCTCTCAGAATTTTGTAGAATGGATATTTGAATCCCTTTTGACATTTTTGGAAGGACTGACGGGCAAGTATCTTGCAAGAAAGTACTTCTGGTACTTTGCGACCGTTTTCCTGCTCATTCTGGTGAGCAACTACATGGGACTCATCCCCGGTGTGGGCAGTATCACCTACGAGGGGCAGCCCCTCTTCCGCGGTGCTAATGCTGACCTCAATGTCACCATTTTCTTGGGACTGATGTATGCTGTTCTCTGGTTTGTCTGGGTGATGAAGGAGCAAGGCCCTATTCACTTTATAACTCACCTCTTTGGCCCCAAAGGCGGTCTGACAGGGCCAGTGAAGTATATCCTTCTGCCCATTTTCTTCTTTGTCGGTCTCATTGAGATTCTCTCCATAGGTATACGCCCTGTCGCGCTTGCAGCACGTCTCTTTGGTAATATCTTTGCAGGAGAGCTCATCATTGAGAAGATGAGCATCATCAGCTGGGCAGCCGTCCTCCCCTTCCTGATGCTGGAAATCATCGTAGGCTTTGTCCAAGCCCTCGTCTTCCTCATGCTCTCTGCCATCTTCCTACGCACCCAACTGGACAACGGAGAAGAAGAGGAAGAAGCCCACTCATAACAACTTTTCCTTGCTTGATCATGAAGAAAAAACGTGAAAGCATTGAAATCCCCTAAATACAAACCCAAAAATACATAGAACACATCAATATGCAACTCATAGGAAATCCTGGCGCAATCGTTATCGGCGCAGCAATTGGCATTGGTCTCATCGGCATGAAGGCAGCAGAATCCGTAGGTCGTAACCCATCCTCATTCGGTAAGGTTCTCACCATCAGCATTCTTCTTGCAGCCCTCGTCGAAGGTGTTGCCTTCGTTGCTCTCTTTGCAACAGGCGAATAAAGCTTAAGGGGACTTCTAAATTCTCGTCATTCAAAAATAAGCAAATGAACAAAATCACTTCACGAGGCATCTTTTGAGTGCTTTTCG
>CAYJON010000048.1:0-15838 GCA_964371795.1 uncultured Akkermansia sp.
ACCTTTGTCTTGGGTGTGATGGCTGCCTCCAGCTGCGCGGGGTTGAGGGCAAAGAGGTCTTCTATCCCTGTCTCTATGGGGCGAGGTACGCCATCGCAGAGCAGAATGCTGGGGCGATAGCTGACGTAGCAGGGTTCATGATAAAGTATCTCATCACCTGCATCAATCAGGGCGCGCAGGGCGAGGTCTATGGCCTCACTGACACCTACTGTGGGTAGAATCTCGTTTTTGGGGTTGTAGTCTACACTGAAGAAGTCGGAGACGTACTCCGAGATGCTTTCACGCAGGCTCTCAAGTCCTAGATTACTGGTGTAGGTGGTGTGCCCTTTTTCTAGGGAAGTGATGGCTGCCGCGCGTATGTGCCATGGGGTCACAAAGTCGGGTTCACCCACGCCTAGCGAGATAATATCTTTGCTGCCTATGACGAGGTCAAAAAAGGCGCGAATGCCAGAGTTGGGGAGCGATGATACTTTTTTGCTCAATAAATTGTCCCAGTTCATTGTCGTGTAGTGGCTGGATTAGGGGGAAACAATCAGACGCTTGGGGCTACAGCCCTCTATGAAGAGAACGTCATCCTTTTTGTAGGTCTTGAGCTGGAAGTGCGTTGCCGTGGAGAGTACGCCATCTATGTTGGAGAGTTTTTCGCTCACAAAACGCCCGACGGCGGGCAGTGTGTTAGCCTCCATGTAGATGAGCAAGTCATAGCCACCAGAGATGAGGTAGCAGCTGTGAACCTCATCAAAGCGTGCGATGCGTGCAGCAAGGCGGTTGAATCCATCGCCACGCTGCGGGGCGCAGCGTACCTCGATAAAGGCATAGACATGGCCTTCTTCGTCATCGTCGTTGATGATGGCTTGGTAGCCGAGGATGCGACCATCCTTTTCTAGCTGCGCTCGCGCCTCTGTCACTGTTGCAATATCAACACCAAGGGCAACGGCAGCCTGCTCGTCCGTGAGGCGGGCATCGGCTTTCAGCATTTTAAGAAGGGATTCTTTGTTCATCAGGGATTATAGTATATAATTGCAATGCCCTAGGTCAAGCTAATTTGAGCGTGGCGGGCTAAAAAGCTTGTCCTGCTGTGCTTGATTTGTTAAGATGCAGCAATGAAATACCTCTTATTCATCTTGCTCTCTAGCTGCTGCTCCAGCACCCCCTCAGAAGCGGAGAAGCAGCCCGTCGTTGAAAGAGTTCAAAAAACAGCCCTCCCTGCGGAAAAGCTCTTGGCTATTTATAATGAGCATCGCAAGGATAAGCATACTTTGGCGGATGTCAAGATGGGCTCTGTTTCTAATCCCGAGGATGACTTTGTCACAGATTGGATACGCCACAAGTCTATTGGAGTTACGGCTGTGGGTGGCAGTACCTATGTGCAGGTCTCCAAGAAGGATGGTCGTATTATTAAAATTTATCGCACGAGGTAATGAGTCCCCATTGGAAGCGTAGCTTGATTGTGTTTGCCCTCGCTGGCTTGGGGGTATTGTTGCTTTGTCTGCGTCCTGCTCTTGCGCCCAATAGTTTTGAGGACAATACGCGCCATGGTGGTCGTTTTGCTCTTAATCCCCGAGGCGAGATGGCAGAGGGAGAGGATATCAACCTGAATGTCACATGGGATATACTAGGCAAGGACACGATTCTTGATAACAGGGGGAGGGTAGAAGAGACTCATAGCGAGCCTCTTTCCCTGCTCAAAAAGGCCACCATTACCCTAAGTGTGAAGCAGGATGGGGATAAGCTACAGCTTTTGGTCGAAGAATCAGATTGGCAGGCCGAAAGCGCACTATGCCAAGTGAAGGCTAGATTCTCTGCATACTATCTGGGCTGCCGTTCTACTTTTAATAAGGAGGGGGAGGTCATCGCCACCCATCACCTGATGCGACTCTATTGCAATATCGGTATTATCCCGCCCTTCCTCAAAGAGGAAATCACCTTTCGTGTTTTGCGTGATATAAGATTCTGACCTGTGCTGATAACAGGAGCGAGAAAAACCCAAGCCCTGTAAGGGGACTTGGGTTTTATCATGAAAAGGGAGCGTTATGCTACTGCTAACGCTCTCGCTTTCTGTTTTTTTGGAAATTAGCGGATGGTCTTAACGGTCATCGCTTCCTTACCTACACGGCTGCGGAGGTAGTGGAGTTTTGCGCGGCGTACTTTACCACGTGTGACGATTTCAACCTTAGCAATCTTGGGTGTGTGGATGGGGAAGGAGCGTTCTACTCCTACGCCGTAGGAAATCTTGCGGACGGTGAAGGCTTCGTTCACGCCAGAACCACGCTTGGCGATTACGATTCCTTGGTATACCTGTACGCGTTCTTTACCGCCTTCGATAACGCGGCAATGTACCTTTACTGTGTCACCTACGTTAAAGGGAGTTACGTCGCTTTTCAGCTGTTCGTCATTGATTTTGTCGAGAATGTTCATTTCTGATTCCTTGTGTGTGTTGTGATTAAAAAATTGCCATAAGCTCCCTCGGAGCACGTACGGGTGCGGCATTATATATTGTTTTTTGCAGCTTGGCAATGCAAATTTCACAATTGAGGCAAAAAAAATCCT
Source organism: uncultured Akkermansia sp. (assembly GCA_964371795.1). Classification (GTDB taxonomy): domain Bacteria; phylum Verrucomicrobiota; class Verrucomicrobiia; order Verrucomicrobiales; family Akkermansiaceae; genus Akkermansia. The sequence continues at coordinate 2,551 of CAYJON010000048.1, forward strand.
ACTATAGCCTTTTAATGTGGCTACATTGCTCGCCTCATCGGCATTTTTTTTATTGCACTGCGAGCCTGCTAGATGGTATCATGAGTGCCGCAAGCATTATGACCCCTCCAGAACATTTTTTACATGCCTATGAACGCCTCAGCCTCAGCACGGCTGGCATCGTGATGGGAATCATCCTCATCCTACTTTATGGTACAGCACTTTGCTACCAAGAGGGAACACGCAACTTTCTCAAAAAAGCCCATGATGCCCCACTGCTTGGTCAGGTGACTCTTGGTGTGGCAGTGGCTTGGTTCATGCTTTTGATGCTCAATACGCCTTGGAATACGATGAGGCTGGATCTCTTTAGCTTTGAGTCTCTGCGTACGCCTCTGCTGCTAGCCGCGCCTGCGATTTGGTTTGTCCTTAGCAGCATGGTGAAAGAAAACCTCTTCCCTCGCGCCTTGGGCTTTCTTATCTTGCTCGCGGTTTGTGTTCCTCTCACCGCTGCCTTTTTGAAAGAGCCCGCAACGCGCCTCCTCATCCCCATCTGGTGCTACCCCGTGCTCACCCTTGCTATGTTCTGGGTTGCAAAGCCCTACCTCTTTCGTGATATGATGAGCTGGTTCACAGCCCGTCCCAAGCTGATGCGCGCGCATGCCCTCGTGGGTGTGCTCTACGGTGCTGCCATGCTTTTCTGCGCGCTGATGTACTGGTAATTGCATTCTATGAATGATGCAAGCTTTCTAGAAAAGCCCCTTTGCCAGCTTCCTGTGGCGGCCATAGACTTTGAGTCCGCTGGCGTGCAGTCAGGGGATAATGACGCCCCTGTGCAGGTGGGCGTGCTGCGAGCGTCAGAGCTCTTTGGAGAGCTGGAGCACTTTTGCACCTACATTGCTTGCCATCGCCCTATACATTGGTCAGCGGCACGCATCCATGGCATCAGCACAGAGATGTTGCGGGGTGCCCCCAGCATGAGTGATCTGTGGCTTCCCCTACGCGACCTGTTGAGTGATTGCCTTGTGGTGGGGCATAATCCTAGTACGGAGCGACGATTCCTCAATGTCTTCCCAGGGCATGGTTTTTCCCCTTGGCTGGACACCCTTGCCCTGATACGCCACGCACTACCTAATCAACCAGACTACTCTTTGGAGGCCGTCTGTCAACTACTGGGACTCACCGCAGAGGTGCAGAAACTAGTGCCCAACAAAAGCTGGCATGATGCTCACTTTGATGCAGCGGCTAGCCTCATTCTCTTCCGCTTTTTGGTAACAGAGCTCAATATGCAGAATGCTTGTCTGGCCGATATTCCTTTTGCTGTTAAGGGAAGTTAAGGAGAGTTAAGGAGAGTTCTCAGTATGACCAAGGAACGTTCTCTCCTATGACTAACTTGCCACTTGGAGTGTATCTTGTGTAGGATGTGGATGCTGCACAGTGTGCAGCTTTTGAAATATGAATAAAAATATGAATCAAAATGCCGGCGCGTCTTCTTGGAAGATGTGTGAAACCCTCATGAACCCCATTGTATAGAAAGAAACACCTGAAAAAATAGTAGACATACAATCAGACAAGAACCCTAGCCCCTCTTCCATATTGGGCTAGGGTTTTCTATTATCGGGCATGATGCCAATGCCTATTTCAACCATGGCAAATCCCAAGGCTAGAATGGTACAAATGACTATGATATGCAGGTGATAGGGGATGTCCGAGTTTTCGCCCTTGTACAGTAGAATCATCAGTAAGGCTATGTTTCTCGAAATGACGCTGGTCAGTATAGGCCAAGAGGGGAAAGCTGCTCTCTTGGCGCGCAAATAGCCCACGATGAGTGAGGGTGGCATGAATAGGGCTACATAATAGAGCCAAACTTGTAGATGTTCCTGTCCTAGTGCAGCGCAGGGCAAGAGGAGGACGCCGGCGATGGGGCGCAGCAGCCAAAAGCTTTGCCTGCTTCCCCACCATTGCTCTGGTTGATAGTTAATCACGGGCTATTTTTTGATGTTCATTGAGCGCGTCTCTGTCGTAGCGGGCGCGATTGAGCACGCGGCGACTATCTATCTGGAGTTGGCTGGCTATTCTCTCCTCCATATCAGAGCGCATGCCTTCGGGAAGGCTGGGGAGCTGGGCGAGGAGCTTTTCGCAGGCATTTTGTATGGCCTCTTCGGAGTCCACAAGGATGCTGTAGATGCGCAGCTGCATGTTGAGGGCTTCGCGTCTGGTCTCTGCTAGGCGGTTTTCTGCATCTTCTTTGAGGTATTGCTCTAGGTAGGCTAGCGCGGCCTCTATGTCGTGGGGGTATTGTTCTGCGATGTGTCGGTGTAGGGCTGTTTTTTGCTCTGCTATGAGGGCACGTTGCTTTTCTTCCTTGCCCAGTCCTAGGCTATCTTGGGGGTCTAGGCTGATGATTTTTTCCATCATGACGCTGTTGTTATGTTGGCGCAGCTGCTCCGGGACTTGATGGTAGAGTGCTTGGATGGCGCGTGCCTGTTCTATGGGGCTCTGTGTTTCGTCTATGATGGCTTCTTTTGCAAAATCGCGCCCTCTGCCTAGGAGGTATTTGATGTTCTCGGGGTTTTGAGAACCATGAAAGCCACCCAGCACATAGCCATGCTTGTTCATGATGAGCAGGGTGGGGTAGTTTTCGATGTGGTAGCGATTGGCATAGTCCCTGTTGAGTAGGGCTTGCTCCTTGCTGAGTTTTTTCTCATCTCGGGGCAAGTCAACTTCGACGAAAATGAAGTCACCTTTCCATGTGTCTATAAAGGAGGCTTGGGAGAGGACTTTTTGCTTCAGATGCTGGCAGGGCATGCACCAGTCTGAACCTGTGAAGTTGACGAGGAGGAGTTTTTCTTCCTTTCCTGCTAGGGCGAGGGAGTTGTCCAAATCCGTTTTCCATGTTTCCTTGTAGAGTTGCTGTTGCTCTGATGAGAGCTGGGGTATCTCTGCTGGGGCATAGCGCAGCATGAGGCCTTCTCTCTGCTGCTTGGATTTGGCAAGGATGACTTCATCTGCGGGGAAAAAGTGGTCGTATTGCTTCATCAGAGATTGTCCAGATTCTCCTAGCCCTGTGACGTATTCTGCAAAGGCGTCCTTTGCCAGCTGGATGTCTGCGCTATCCTCAGCCATGAGTATCAAGAGCTGTATCCTCATATCCATGAGCCCTCGCCAGATGAGACCTGTGGGCTTTTTGTCCAGCTCCCTCTGGTAGAGCGCAAGGATGGCTGGCCAATCTGTTTTGAGTGCGCGTACTTCATCAGCTATGCGACGCAGTTCCTTTTCTGCGTGTATGTCCTGCGGGCTTTTGATATAGGGTTGCATCCACAGGGGGGATTGGGAGGCAAGGAGGGTGCAGCAGGAAAGGATGGATAGTATCAGGCTTCGCATGCTGCATTTTTAGCACAAAAGTGCCCTTGCGTCAAAATAACTTTGCGCGATGTCCTATTTTTAGGCAGCTCTACGACGACGACGCAAGAAGGCTGCTAGCGCAATGAGACTCAGGGTGACCGTGGAAGGTTCTGGAACAGGGGGGTATTTTTTGAGGATTTCTACCTGCAGGCCAGTTCTTTTGTCAGGGTCAATTTCGATTTCTTGATGTGTTGTGCCTGCTACTGTGTAGTATTGAACATTACCTTCTGCATCAAGGAGGGCTTCGCCTAGCCATCTGACGATGAAGTCCTCACCTTGTACTAATTCTCCTCCACTGCCTAGGTGCAAAACTGCCGTGCTCTCCAATTCGTAGTTGATATTGAGATAGCCAATCTCACCATCGGCGCTCGTAATAATGTCAAAGGTATCGCCGATGTTGGCCTCACCAAAGTTAAGTTCAATCTTATCGAAGGCGAAGCTCGTTCCTGTATGAGCCGTGATATGGTTGGTGTTATTGGTGTCGTTCATATCAGTACCATAGAAGAAGAGTGTCTTAGCACTAATACTGGCTGAATCTTGTAGCTCTAGGGTATTTAATATACTGAGAGTGTCAGAATAAATTTCTGTCTTATCTGCAGTGGTACTATCTATCCCAAATACGGTTGATCCTGTGATGGCGATGTGACCAGAGCGTGTTCCTGTAGAAGTTGAGCTTGTTCCTTTATTGATATCAGATGTCAGGGTGCCGCCTGTTAGATTGAGGAGTGCTGCGTTGTTGCGGTCGATGCCTTCCAGTGCAACATGGCCTACTTGGGCGAGGTAGTCGGCATTGGTTCTAATGCGCGCACTTTGTTTTACTTGTACGTCTGCTTGGTTGACAAAACTACCAGTTGTTGTGGAACCGTCAGAGTGGGTTGCACTGCCTAGCTGCACGCCCCCGGTCTCGACAACGAGTTTGTCCATCCCTAACTCTCCATTGAGGAAGACGCCATACGCATTTTCTGTATCAGCATGGGATACATCATTTACCGTAATAATACTATTGACTGTTGACACGCTAGATTTTATGGCATCATCAATGGTGATGGTTTTATCAGATCCTGCTGTTGTTTCAAGTGTCAGGTTGGAACCATCTAAATAAATGGCCGTGTAGTCGCGTGCCGCGCCGGCGCCTTCTACAATGTTGTATGTCCATTGCTCATTGTTAACCCCATTAGTGTTTTTTGTTACACTAGAGTTGGTAATCGTATAATTGTCTCGTATGACCACATTTTCATTTGCGGCGGTAATGATGACATCGCTTGAGTTTGTTATATAGATTGCGCCACCTCTTACATTGTTAGTATTCGTCGTGCCAGTGCCTGCAACATTATTATAAAAGCTAACGTCAGTGAGCTGCAGAGGGGTAGTGTTGCCCTGATCTCGAAGGGAGAGTGCTCCTCCCCATGCCGACGCCTTGTCAGAAAAAGCCATATTTCCCTCGAAAGTACCAGTGATAGTGCCCTTTATATTGGTTAGCCATAGAGAAATAGCGCCGCCCAAGGCATTGCCTGTATAGGCATGGGCAGTGTTATCTGTGAAGTCGCCTGTAATGGCACCAATTGTGCCTACGTATGTTCGAAACGCGCCACCGTCCGCTCCGCTTGAATGACCTGATTGCACATAGCCCTCTGCGATGTTTCGCACGAAGTTTCCTGTTATGTTCCCGATTGATGAGTACGCGCCTGTGTAGATAGCTCCACCGAAGCTTGCTTTGTTATCAACAAAGTCGCCCGTTATGGAGTCAATAACAGAAAAAGATGCTATGGGTTGATAGCCAGTGGGGTAATCGTCAATGAAGCCAATGGCAATAGCACCACCTCGTGCGTAGCGGGACGATGTCCAACGCTCTGGACTTGCTATGGTGGCGGTATTGTTATAGAAATTTGCTCTCAGGTCACCTACACTAGGACCACCTGACAAGAAGATAGCACCACCAGCGGCAGAGCTACCAGAGTTTAAACTTGTGGTGTAGACATGATTATTTTCAAAAGTGATGGGATTATCTACGTCGTTATTGAAAATGATTTCACTTTTCTCATTAATTAGTGTAATGGCACCGCCCACAGCATCTCCATTGACGCCCTTGTAGAAGTTTTGCATGCTGTGCAAGTCATCTATGGTAATGGTTGGAGATTTTGAACCAGTGTTCGTATAAAGCATCTGGAAGCCAGAGTAGAGACCCTGTCCATCCAGTGTGGGTTTTTCTAGTAGGCCTGTCTCTGGGTTGATGACTTCATATCCATTAATTTGAATATTAAAATTGGAAGGTAGTGGATTTTCTCCCTGCTCATCCGCGATGGTGAAAATCATGCCCTCCGATTCCGTCTCCCCGATTAATTGCTTGCCATAAACATTAAACGGAACATTGATGTCGTAGTTGTCAGAGTTATTTGCATCAATAGCACCTTCTGACGCACTTTGGTAGGCTATCGCGCCCCCGCCGCCCCCGCCAGTTACTCCGCCTCCTGAAGAGCTGTATGAGGAGGACGGTGCGCTTGAAGCTGCGTAACTTGATTCTGGTGCCTGTAGGGAGTGGGTGGCAACTGTTGTACTTCTTCCTTCAGGTCGCAAGAGTGGTTCGGAATTCTCTACGTGACTGTAGTCAGTCAGGGCAGGGCTGTTACTGACCGATAGGTCTACAGGCACGATGCCTTCGCTCTCTATGCCCATGATGGATGGGTTGAGCAATGTGTCAGTTGGATTAGTAGAGTGTGCCAGAACGCTTTCTGATCCTAAGTAGCGTACAGATAGTGCGCGGGAGGGGGCGATGTTTTCTGCATTTATATCTTCATTATCAGCGTCTATGATGAGTGATGCTTCTTCTAAAGAAAGGTCTGATTCGAGTTGCAGCTCATCGCTGAACTGGGATAAACGCTCTTCAAGGAGGAAATCAGCCTCTGTCTCCGTGCTGTCCACATTGGTCCCAATGCTATGGTCTGACTGTAATTCCATATAATCTTCTAATTCCAAGTTAACAGAGTCTTTCAGGAGATCCATTGCTGCATCAGAATGAAGAATACTAGGCGCAGTTTTAGCCTTGCTATCCTCTAGTGGGAGGAGGCAGAGACTGGCTGTCAAAATATGCTTCATTGTGAAAAATTGATGTATTCTAGCAGAAGAGCGGAGAAATTATTGGGTCATTGCCTTAAAATTGCTCACGAGCTTTGTTTTGCTCTGGACTGTTGAGCTGCTTTTTCAAGGTTTTATTATTGGAGTTGCTAATCTCTATAGCTTCGTCTCACTTGGTGATTTAGTATCATCAACTAAGCTTGATAATACGACGTAAATGAGGGCGATAAGGAGACTTACACGTACTTACAATATTCTCTATTTCAGTGTGCGTCAAGTAAAACTTATGAAAATGAAACAAAATGGGAAAAAGATTATTTGTCATGTGATTTTTGTTGGATGCGCCTGCGACGGCGGCGCAAGAAGCTTGCGAGTGCAATGAGGCTTAATGTGGCAGTGGAGGGCTCTGGTACTGGTGGTGGTGGCGGTACATGGATGAGGATTTCTACCTCTATCCCACCATCATCTCGCCTGCGGACGATGAAGTCTTTATCTTCACCTTGTTCTAGTGTTTGACCATCAACAGTAAAGACGACTGTTTTGGAGAAATCGTAGTCTATGGTTAGCTGACCTGTGCCATCGCTGACAATGATTTCAAAAATATCTCCAGGGTTGGCTGTTGCAAAATTGAGCTCAATTTCAGAAAAAGAAAAGACGGTATCAGGACTAGCAACAATGTGATTGGTGGTATTCACATCTGCCTCATCATATCCATAAAAGAAGAGGGTATTGGCATTTACTGTGGTTGCCTCCATCAGTTCTAATGTATTGAGAACGCTGATGGTGTCAGCATTGACTATGGTTTTGTCTGTAGGTTGATCTGGATCTACTCCAAATATGGTTGCGCCAGTGATGGCCACGTGACCATGGCGTGCTCCATCTGGATTAATGTCAGAGACCAGTTTACCTCCTGTGAAGTTAATTAAAGCTGCCGTGTTGCGATCCACGCCTTGCAAATCCACTGTACCGACATTCTTGAGGTAGTCAGCATTGGTTTTGACGCGCCCCGTTTCCATAATGGTGAGGTTGGCGTGGTCGACAAAGCTGCCTGTTGTTGTAGAACCATCAGAGTGAGTTGCGCTGCCTAGTTGTACACCTCCAGTCTCAACGATGAGTTGGTTCATCCCCAGTTCTCCATTGAGGAAGACACCATATTCGTTTTCTATATTACTATGGGAATTATCTCTTACAGTGATCGTACTGTTTGTAGATGTTGGACTGGCTACTATACCATCATCTATGGTGATGGTTTTATCCGAGCCTGCGGTCGTTTCAAGTGTTAGGTTGGATTTATCTAGATAAATTGCTGTATAATCACGCTCCACGCCAGAGCCTTCTACGATATTATAGTTCCATTGTTCTCCATCCGTCCCGCTAGTCGTTTTTGTTACGGAGGAATTGATTAGTGTGTAATTGTTGCTGATCTCGACATCTTCATTTTCTGCAGTGATGGTAATGCCTTGCGAATTGGATATATAGATAGCAGCGCCGCGCGCATTGTTGGCAATATTGCTACCAGTGACTGCTACATTGTTGTAAAAGCTAACGTCCGTTAGCTGGATAGGCTCATCATTAGTTTGGTCTCTGAGGCTGTAGCCACCACCCATGGCAGCTGAAGTTGCAGAATAAACAATATTGCCGGTATAGACGCCCGTAATAACACCAGAAACACTCGCTTCGCGTAGGGATACAGCACCGCCAATGGCTTCACCAGTAAAAGCGTAGGCAACGTTATCTGTGAAGTCGCCATCGATAGAGCCAAATTCACCACCAAATGCACGTATTGCGCCACCGTCCGCACCGCTTGTGTGATTACTTTGTTTGTAGCCCTCTGCAATATTTCTCTCAAAATTACCAGTGATGCTACCAACGGAAGATCCACCCCCTAAGTATATAGCGCCACCAAAAGCGGCTTTGTTATCTGTAAAGTCACCTGTAATAGTGCCAATGGAAGAAGTACCGACAGGTTTATAACCTGACGTGTATTCATCTGTAATACCTACGGCAATGGCGCCGCCTCGGCTATAATAAGTACCTGACCCCTTTGCGTTAGGTGTGCTGGAGCTATTATTAATAAAGTTAGCTTTAAGGTCACCTACACTTGCGCCACCTGATAAGAAAATAGCTCCACCAGCAGCTCCATTGGCAGTGGACGTGACATGATTGTTTTTAAAGGTAACTGGTGAACTGTCATTTTCAAAAATAATCTCACTCTTACCATTAATCATGTTAATCGCGCCACCAACAGCATCGCCCGCCAATGTTTTGGTGAAGTTCTCCATGCTGTGCAATTTGTTTATTGTAATGGTAGGACTGTTGTTGTAGCTGCTCGTATAGAGCATCTGCAAGCCAGAGTACAGTCCCTGCCCATCGAGTGCGGGTTGTTCCACCACACCCTCTGGGGTGGTTATGTCGTATCCATCAATTTGAATATTGAAATTAGGAGGTAGAGGGTCAACCGCTGCTTGCTCATCCTCAATGGTGAAAATCATGCCCGTTGAAGCTGCTGCGTTAATTAATACCCTGCCATCTACAATAAATGGAATATTGATGTTATAGCCACCAGAGCCATCTTCTCCACTTCCATCAGCAGATCCCTCTGTGGTACTTTGGTATGTGATCGCTCCACCGCCGCCGCTGCCAGTGCTGCCGCCGACAGCTCCACCGCCAGAAGTGCTGTATGAGGTGGAAGATGTGCTCTGAGCTGCGTAACTTGATTCTGGTGCCTGTAGAGCTAGGGATTGGGTGGAAACTGTGCTTCCTCCTTCGGGTCGCAAGAGTGGTTTGGAATTCTCTACACGGCTGTAGTCAGTCAGGGCAGGGCTGTTGCTGCCTGATAGGTCTACAGGCACGATGTCATCGCTCTCTATACCCATGATGGATGGGTTGAACAATGTGTCAGTTGGATTAGTAGAGCGTGCTTGGATGCTTTCTGATCCTAAGTAGCGTACTGAGAGCGCGCGGGAGGGCGCGATATTTTCCGCATTTACATCTTCATCATCAGTTTCTATGCTGAGTGATGCTTTATCCAAAGAAAGCTCAGATTCGAGTTGCAGCTCGTCGCTGAACTGGGAAAGGCGCTCTTCGAGGAGAAAATCTGCCTCTGCGCCGTCCACATCGGTTTCAATGTCCTGATTGGGCTGTAGTTCTATATAATCCGTTAATTCTAGATTAACAGAATCTAGTAGAAGCTCTATGGCCGCATCCTGCGCCCGAGTGCTAGGCGATGCCGCGGCTTGATTTGCTTCTAGTAGCAGCATGCCGAGGCAAGCTGGTAAAATATACTTCATCAGGAAAGATGGAAAATTATTTGGCTATGCCTTCACATGACAGGCACGCATTTTTCAACTCTATAATGTTGAGATGCTAGCGTGCTATAGGGGCTGTCGCTGGGGTGTTGGATTCTTTTGCGCCTTCTGTAAGGATTCTTTATTTTTTCGCGCAAGTAACTCTCACTGTTTGATTTAGTGATATTGGTTGGCGGCAATGCGATGCAGATGGGGGCGACAAGATAGGGTGTTGGGTAGTCTTGCACGCGCGTAAGATACCCTAACAATTTTCATATGTCAAGTAAAAACTTGCCAAAACATATATGAAAGTTATAATTTATGTCATGCAAAACATATCAGCCATACTCCATCAGCTAGGACAAAGCGATTGGAGGGTTGGACAGGAGGAACTGGTTGCTGCGGCGTGTAGCGGAAAATCCGTCCTCGGAATCTTACCCACAGGACATGGTAAAAGCCTTTGTTATCAGGTTGCTGCGCTGTGGCTGGGGAGGTGCAGTCTCGTTATTTCTCCCCTCATAGCACTGATGCGCGAGCAGGTGGAGACCTTGGGGCGGCTGGGTGTTGCGGCTGCGCGTTTTGATTCTTCTCTGGATGAGGAGGGGAGGCAGCAGGTGCTAGATACCCTCGCAGCCGGGAAGCTGCGCCTGCTCTACCTCGCGCCCGAGTCGCTGGAGAATTCTGCCCTCTGCGCGGTGATAGAGAGTCTTTCTGCGCGGGATATGCTGGGTTTTTTTGTGGTGGATGAGGCGCATTGCGTCAGTGAATGGGGGCATAGCTTCCGCCCTGACTATCTGAAGCTTTCTGTCTACTATCAGCGCTATTCATTTTATTCTCTCATTGCCTTTACGGCAACCGCTCCGCCCGCGGTACGCGATGACCTCTGCGTGAGTTTTGCTATCAAGGAGGGGGATGTTTTTGCCCTGCCTCCCTACAAGGCTAACATCAGTCGATGGGTGGAATGCTGTCCCGACAAGGACGGGCGCGTGGTGGGATACCTACATGAGCCACAACGCGTGCCAGCCATCATCTACTGCCGCACCCGCAAGGGTTGCGAAGAGCTGGTCGCCCGCCTACAGGAGAAGCTGCCACACTTGGCTCTAGCGGCCTACCATGCAGGACAACCCAGTGAGCAACGCGAGGGCATACAGGATAGATTTTTGAGTAACGAGGTGCAGGTCATGGTGGCGACCATTGCCTTTGGTATGGGGGTGGACAAGCCCGACATACGCAGTGTCATCCACTACCATGCGCCCGCTAGCCCAGAATCCTACGTGCAGGAGTCGGGACGCGCTGGGAGGGATGGCTTGGCTGCGAGTAGTCTCGTGCTCTTGGATGAGGCTGATGATATAGATATTTGCAATCGTTTCTATGCCTCTCAGCCAGAGCTCTCTGCGCTGCTGCGCTGCGCTCGCTGGCTGCTGCCAGAACACAGTCGCATTGTCTCCCACTGGGAACTGAGTACGGAGTGTGATCTTAGCGAAGATGTGTTAGAGCGTTGCCTCTCCCTGCTAGATGGGGTGGTAGAAAAGGGAGTGCAAGCTTATAAGTATTACAAGGTAAAGCCTCTGTTCTCTATGGACTGTATTCTGGATGGCAGGGAGGCAGAGGAGGCGAAGCGTCTGGAATACCTTTATCAGCAGCGTGAGGGGGAGATAGAGTATCTCTCGGATGAGTGGGGCTTGGACTACGCGACTAGCCTGCAATTGCTCCAAGAATGCGAGGACTCGCAGGAATGGAGTGTGAGTTACCGCCAGCGCAGCACCCTCATCCACCGCCGTGGTCAGGCAGATGCCCGCGAAATTGCCGCAGAGCTTGCCCATTACTACGATAGGCAGCTTTCCCAATCACTGCATCGCTGGGATATCATGAAGCAGATTTTTTTAGGTGAGGGCTGCATCAACCGTGCGCTTCATCGTTACTTTACAGGTGAGGAAAGCCTCAAGGATTGTGCGCATTGTAGTGCCTGTATGGGTTTTCCCCGCGAGGGTTTGCCATCGACTCGGCCTGCGCCAGAGGCTACATGGTTACCCGCGCAGCTGCCAGATCGGCTCAGCGAGACGCAGCGCAAGCGTTTTTTGCTGGGTCTCATCTCCCCAGCCCTGATGCGACGCAGGCTTTGGGCACACGCTCTCTACGGCTGCATGGATGGGGCTCGCTGGCAGGATGTGTAGATTCTATGAAGAGTTAGAAAAACAATGAACATTTTGCTTGACTTCTTTTGTCATAGCTGTTACTAATGCGCCATGTCAATCACACACTCCTCCAAGATATCTCGCGTCTCCGCACGCGAAATTCTCGACTCTCGTGGCAATCCAACCCTCGAAGCAGAGGTTGAGCTTGTGGACGGCTCTTTGGGACGCGCAGCTGTTCCCAGTGGTGCGTCTACCGGAAAGCTAGAAGCTCTCGAACTCCGTGACGGAGATGCCAGCCGCTACCTCGGCAAAGGCGTGCTCCAAGCAGTAGAAAACGTTAACAGCACAATCGCTGCTGCGCTTCAAGGCCTCGACGCAACACAGCAGGGCAAAGTTGACCTCGCAATGTTGGATCTCGACGGTACAGAAAACAAGGAAAAGCTCGGTGCAAACGCCATCCTCGGTGTTTCTCTCGCCGCTTCCCGCGCTGCTGCAAAGCACGTTGGTCTTCCTCTCTACTCCTACCTCGGTGGCAGCCATGCAAATATCCTCCCCATCCCTCTGATGAACGTCATCAACGGTGGTGCTCACTCCGATGCCCCCATTGACTTCCAAGAGTTCATGATTGTTCCTCACGGCTTTGCTTCCTTCAAAGAAGCTCTCCGCAGCGGTGCAGAAATCTTCCACGCACTTGCAAAGGTTCTGCGTTCACGCTCCCTTAGCACAGCTGTAGGTGACGAAGGCGGCTACGCCCCCAACCTCAACGGCACAGAAGACGCACTTGACACCATCATGCAAGCCATCGAAAAGGCTGGTTACACACCTGGTAAGGACGTGTCCATCGCACTTGACGTTGCAAGCAGCGAGTTCTACAACGAAGAAGAACAACTCTACGTCTTCAAGAAGGGCGGCGGTCACAAGCTCTCCCTCACAGAGCTCACAGACTACTACATCACCCTCAAGAACAAGTACCCCATCGTCTCCATCGAAGACCCCTGCGCCGAAGGCGACTGGGCTGGCTGGAAGTACCTCACAGAAAAACTCGGCACCTCCACACAGATCGTAGGTGACGACTTCTTCGTAACACGTCCTTCCCTGCTTCAGCGCGGTATCGACGAGGACTCCGCTAACGCAATCCTTGTAAAGGTGAACCAAATCGGTACACTCTCCGAAGCAATGGAAGCCACACGTCTGGCTCTCAGCAACGGTTACGGTGCTATCATCTCTCACCGCAGTGGTGAAACAGAAGACGACTACATCGCTGACCTCGCCGTGGCAACACAGGCTGGTCAAATCAAGACTGGCTCCCTCTCCCGTGGTGAGCGTCTTGCGAAGTACAACCAACTTCTCCGCATCGAAGAACACCTCGGTGCAACTGCACGCTTTGGCGCCAACGCGCTTAAGTTCCTGTAA
>CAYJON010000049.1:0-15767 GCA_964371795.1 uncultured Akkermansia sp.
GATGCTTCTTCTAAAGAACAAATGTCTCTACTAAAACAGTTTCAATATCTATCAAGTTATGGCTCGCCTCAAATAAGAATAAAAGCTGTAGTCTTTAGCAGAGAAAATCAGTATGAGACTCTGCGCATCACATTGAAAGACGGTCGAGCTCTACATGACTTTACTTTTATGAAAACAGGAACAAGCAAATGGAGCTTGATTCAATCTGGCATACCTTCTCAATAGAAGAGAAATAGACAAAAATGCGCAAATAGAGAAAGCAGTCTTCCCCAAGAGGAAGACTGCTTTCTTTATGAATTATTGTTGCGAGGCTCTCTTAGATTTTGCCAAAGAGGGTCTTGCCTGTGGAGAGGAGGTCGTCAGCAGCGACTTGGAGACGTGCTGCGATGCCTTCTTCACCCTTCTTGAGGTAGGTACGTGGGTCATAGACCTTCTTGTTACCTACTTCGCCATCGATGCGGAGCATGCCGTCGATGTTTTGGCACATGTGCATGACGATTGGCTTGGAGAATGCGTACTGGGTGTCTGTGTCGATGTTCATCTTGATGACACCATAGGTGATGGATTCGCGGATGTCGCTAAGCTCGGAACCGGAACCACCGTGGAACACGAGGCGCATGTCGTTGCCGTGCTTGTCGGAAACTGCCTTCTGACCGTCACGGAGGATTTTGGGCTCAAGCTTGACGGAACCTGGCTTGTACACACCATGAACGTTACCGAATGTGGCTGCGAGCATGAATTCACCTACACCGTTGAGTGTTTCGTAGGTTTGAAGCATGTCTTCAGGAGTTGTGTAGAGCTTGTCGTTGCTTGCTCCGCTGTTGTCAACACCGTCTTCTTCACCACCAACAACGCCGATTTCGATTTCGAGAACGATACCGAGGTCTGCGCATTCCTTGAGAAGTTCCTTGGAGAGCTTCAGGTTTTCTGCCATGGGCAGTTCAGATGCGTCGAGCATGTGGGAGTTGTAAAGGGGCTTGAGACCAGCAGCGATGCGCTTGCGGGATTCTGCAAGGAGAGGACGAAGGAAGCTGTCTACCTTGTCTGCTTGGCAGTGGTCAGTGTGGAGAGCGACAAGTACGTCGTACTCTTCTGCAAGGCGATGCACGGCCTCTGCAAGAACGATAGCTCCGATAGCGGAGGACTTGACAGAAGAACCAGAGGCGAATTGTCCGCCACCGATGGATACTTGGATGATGCCGTCAGATTTAGCGTCGGCAAATGCCTTGAGGGCACCGTTGATAACTTCTATTGTAGTGACGTTGATGGCGGGATAGGCGTAGCCTTCGCTCTTTGCCGTATCAAGCATCTTGATATACTGTTCTTGTGTAGGAACTGGCATGGTCTTATGTGATTGATTTTGTTTTATTAATGAGGTCGCGTCATCGTGACAAGACCCGTTCGGGCATATTTTAACGTCTGAGGCGATTATTAGCAAGCAGAATTTTTTCCTTTGGCATTTGACTCACTCTGTGGTAAAAGAAAAGTGCTATGAGTCGCTTGTTTTTCATCATCGCCCTGCTCTGCTGCTTCTCCTCGGTGAGGGGAGATGAGGCATCCTCCTCATCCAGCCTCATTGCGGAGGAGATGTACATCCTCGCACGCACTCTGCTAGAGGACAAGTCCGTCACCGACGTGTCTTCCGTCCCCGGCATCTTGGAAGAATCCGCCAAGGAAGGCTACGTGCCCGCAAAGCTCCTACTGCTCGACATATGGCAAGGGCGATTTAAGGGACTACCACGTGATGAGAAAAAGGCCATTGCGTGGGCTATCAGGCTAACGGAAGAAGGCTCTGCAAAGGATGCCTCGCCAGAGCTCAAGGCAGCCGCTGGCATCGCCTTTTACCGCCTTGCGCGACACAAGGAACACGTCGCTACAAAGGAGGAGGAACGCCACGAGGCTTTCGACCTCATGCAGAAGGCGGCCAAAATAGGCAATCGCCGCGCCGAGGCAGAGCTGGCCCGCTACTACATGAATGGCATTGGTTGCTCTCCCCAACCTGTGGAGGCCATCAAGCTGCTCAAAGAGCTCACCAAAAACTCCCCCGAGACTCCCCATGTCTTTTTCTACCTCGGCTACATCTGCCAGCGTGGTCTGGGGCTGAGCCGTCCGCACTACGAAAGAGCTATAGAATACTACCAGCAGGGCGTGGAATACAATGATGCACGCGCTGCAAACAACCTAGCCATCATGTATGAGCGCGGTATATCCATCCCGCGTGATGTGCAACAGGCTCTCAGTCTTTACCAACAGGCTGCCGTGCTGGGCGACAAGTCTGCCGCCGCCAACATGCGCCGCCTCATGAACAGCCTTGGTATTGAAGAAGAGGAGGACGATGAGGCTCCCTTCGCTCAGAGGCTCAGGCATGCCTTTGCGCGCGTCGCAGAGTACCTACCCTTTTAATCCATGGAAGAGAGCAGCGCAGCGCAGGCAAAGTCCGCCCTCTGGCAAGTGGCGCAGCAGCTGGGGTTTTCTGCCATGGGCGTGGCAGCACCCCATGCACCACAGGGTGACGCGCTGTCAGACTGGCTGGCATCGGGGGCGCATGCTGACATGCAGTGGATGGAGAGGCATCTCGCCGCACGTCTTGATCCTTCTCTTGTCCTAGAGGGGGTGCGCTCCGTCATCATGCTAAGCTATGAATACGCACGCGAGGATGCAGGCAGCAAACTGGGGCGCATAGCCCGCTACGCGCAAGGCGTGGACTACCACCAACTCCTCAAACCAAAGCTGGCTGACCTAGATGAATGCCTGCAAGTCTATGGCGGGAGGCAGCGTGGCTTCAGCGACTCGGGACCGGTGAGCGAACGCTTTTTCGCCCAGCAGGCGGGGCTAGGCTGGATAGGCAAAAATGGCTTACTCATCCGCAAGGGGCGCGGTAGTTACTGTGTCTTGGCTAGCCTACTCAGCAGCTTGGAGCTACCTAGGGATGAGCCCATGAGCTCGCACTGCGGGAACTGCACGCGCTGCATAGACAGCTGCCCCACAGGCGCTCTCAATGGTCAGAGCTGCGATGCGCGTCGCTGCCTCTCCTACTGGAACATAGAGTCCAAGAGCATGCCACCACCAGACATACGTGCCGCCATGGGAGAGCGCATCTTTGGCTGCGACTGCTGCCAAGAGGTCTGCCCGTGGAACAAAAAAATACGCGACAGCCAAAGCGTAGATGCACGCATGCTCATGCCCGCCACCCTCCAGCAGCTCTCCGCAGAGCAATTGCGCGGTATGGAGGAGGAGGACTTCCTCTCCCTATGCGCCAAAAGTCCCCTACGCCGCGCAGGGTTAGCACGGTTGAAATTCTTAGTCTCTGACTGAAGTCCGACGAAGACACCTATAAACCACGGTAAGCAAATAGTACAAGACGCAGACAAATCCACACCCCAAAAAGCCACTCAATAATGAACCAATCATCAAGAAAAGGGGGTGATCTGGTGCATAACTACCGAAGAGATAATTCGAGACGATAAGGAGAAAACTACCTAGCCCCATCAAGACCCAACTCACAAAAAGATTCAGAAACAACTCCTTGAAAGAAAAACAGCCCTTTGTCGTGCGCCCCACAATGAAACGCGCCACCACAACAGGTAACACGAAGAAGTTCACTATGCCAAAAATACTGTAGAACCACTCAAGTGCAGTACTGTGTGGCGTTTTTTCCACCTTTACCACCTCATCGCTAGGCTCATTCTCGCTTTGCCAATAATTGATATCAAGCCTATACTTATCACCATCAGGAGAATAATCTCGCTTCGTCAAAGTAACACGGGCAATTTTTTCCAAATCCACCATGGCTGTCATAACCGCCTGTTCCACACGCAATGGGACTACCTCTTCCTTCAACTGAAAACGCTCCACCCACTGCTTATATTGTTCCTGCGTAAGGCGCAGGTCAAAGGACTCCATCCCCCCAAAATCGCCGTAATGCTCCACCTCCTTTGGCATGCCAAACCAGGGCTCATAGTACAACCAAAAACTACGCGCACTATTATAAAACAAACCCGCTGCTAGATAGACCAACAGCGCAAGCAAAAGCACCAAAGCCCTGCGCCAACTCAAAAATTTTTGAGCAAGCGATATGCATTCTGTATCAACTTCCCTCATATGATAATTATTTTAGTGAACAGACTTACGGATGTCAAGCTGCTTTGGCCTATTGTTATTGTAGTGTGAGTATCAAAGCCACGCCATCCTCCCTGTTTGATAGCTTCTTTGACTTACTGGCTTTTCTCGCTTGCTTTATAGAGAGTATAGGCGTAAAATAACGACGTGCATCATCACCAAGACCTGACCCATCTGAAAGAAGCCGCCCTCAAGGCCTACAGAGCCATGGAGCTGGCGCGTGCCTTTGACCACAAAATTTCAGCCCTTTACAAGGCGGGCAAAATCATGGGTGGTGTCTTCTTAGGCCGTGGTCATGAGACCATTGCAGCGACGCAGGCTAGCTTTCTCACCATGGGGCATGATGTCTACACGCCCTTCATCCGCGAGATGGCTGGCCGTCTCGCATGGGGGGAGACTGTGCTAGAAGCCGCCCGCTGCTACATGGGTTCTACCACAGGGTTGATGAAAGGCCGCGATGGCAATGTACACTGGGGTAGACCAGAGAGTGGTAACCCAGCCCCCATCTCCCACCTAGGTGCGATGGTCTCCGTAGCTGCGGGTATGCTGCTAGCAAAGAGATACAAAGGGGAGTCAGATTATGTTGGTGTCGCCTGCTGTGGCGATGGCACAACATCGACTGGAGCCTTCCACGAAGGTTGCAATGTTGCCGCTGTGGAAAAGCTGCCACTTGTCCTCGTTGTCACCAATAACCAGTACGCCTACTCCACGCGCAATGCAGAACAGTTTGCCAGCAGTCTAGTAGAGCGTGGTCGTGGTTACGGTATGCAGGCCTATGAATGCGATGGCACGGACTTTTTAGAAACCCTGACCACGATGCACCAAGCCATATCAGCTGCGCGCGCAGGTGGTGGCACGCAGTGGGTTGTAGCCAATACCCTGCGCATGTGCGGGCATGGTGAACATGATGATGCCTCCTACATCCCCCAAGAGCTCAAGGATTCCTTTGAAGGCAAAGATTGCCTCGTTGTTGCCCGCGCTCAATTACTGGAGCTGGGCTGGCTTAGCGAAGAGGACATCGCCACCACGCAGGCAGAGTGCCAAGAAATCATCGTCCAAGAGGTAGCCCAAGCGCAGAGAGAGCCCTCCCCTCTTCCTCAAAATGAAGACTGGTCATCCACTTCTTGGGACATCAATCAATTCTCTCCCGAAAGCAATTCACTATGAGCGTAACCTACATTGATGCTATTCATCAGGCAATGGCAGAGCTTTTGGAGCAAGACGAGCGCGTCTTCCTCTACGGCCAAGATATCGCTGGCAGCTTTGGCGGCCCTTTCAAGGCGACCAAGGGACTGCACGCGCGATTCCCCGACAGGGTCAAGAATGCACCCATCAGTGAGGATGCCATGGTGGGTCTAGCCATGGGTGCCGCCCTAGGCGGTATGCGCCCCATTGTAGAAATGCAGTTTGCAGACTTTTCCACCCTTGCTCTCAATCAATTTGCCAACAACTGCGCGGCTCATTACTACCGCACGGGTATACCAGTCAATATCACCCTGCGTCTTCCCAGTGGAGGTACAGCTGGCGGTGGCCCCTACCACAGCCAGAGTGTTGAGGCTCTTTTTGCCCACTTCCCCGGTCTACATGTCCTAGCACCAGCCACAGTGGCAGATGCCTACCACATGCTCAAGCAGGCTGTGGAGATACCCGACCCTGTCGCCTTTGTAGAGCACAAGTACCTCTACCGCTGGCTCAAGGCCGATAGCTGGCATGACCCCGCCCCCCTTCCGCCCAACAAGGCACGCATCGCACGCCACGGTCGCCATGCGACAGTTGTCTGCTTCTCCGCCATGGTGCCAGAGTGCCAAAAGGCCGCCGATGAGCTGCTAGTAAAAAATGGCTATGATATAGAAATCGTTGACCTACGCTGCATCAAACCATTGGATATGGAGACGGTGCTTGCTTCTGTAGCACGCACAGCGCGCCTGCTGGTCGTCAGCGAGGACTTCCCCTACGGAGGTGTTGCAGCAGAGGTGATTTCTCGCGTCAGTGCGGAGGGATTCCACCTGCTTGATGCCCCTCCCCTGCGCCATTGTGCCAAGGATACGCCCATCCCGCAGCATCCTGACCTATGGAAGGCGCATCGCCCTCATGCTGTAGATATTGCCCAATCCCTCCGCTACCTACTCTCCCTCTAATCTTTTTTCACTTTCCATCACCCATCATCGCACATCATGCCACGTGTACCCATTCTCATGCCCCAGCTAGGGGAATCTATAACAGAGGCCACCATCATGAACTTTCTGGTCAAAGTAGGTGATAGCATCACCGCTGACCAAGAAGTCATTGAGGTAGAGACCAACAAGGCCGTCATGGCCGTTACTACCCTCTGCGGTGGTAACATTGTAGAATACACTGTTGCAGAGGGCGAGACCCTCAGCGTAGGGAGTGTCCTTGGCTATATTGAGGCCACTGAGGAAGAAATAGAACGCCACGGTGTCCAGCTAGATGGGCACGACAGCCCTGCCCCTCCCGCAGATGCTGCCGAGGAAAAGCCCTCCACCACGGATGCAGGCAAAGGCATCAGCAACGACAGCACCGCTCACTTCCGCACAGAGGGGGAGTACAAGGAAAACTTCTCCTGCAAGCGCAACCAAGAACAGGGCGGCCTACCCGTCCCCACCCCCGTGCGCAGCGCACAGTTTCTCTCCCCACGCGTCAAGGCACGCATGCATGAGCTGGGCATCACAGAGGCAGACCTCGCCTACGTGACAGGCACAGGCTCTCACGGGCGTATGACCATAGAGGATTTTGAAAACTTCATGAACTTTGTGGACGGCTGGCCATCAAAGCAGGCATCCCCCATGCGCCGCAGTGTTGCCAACAGCATGCAGCGCACATGGCGTCGTCCCATTGCCAGCGCGAGTCGCCCCATCTTTATGGCACCCATCATCCTGCATCGCCGCCGACAGGGTGATAAAAAGCCGGGTATCACGCTTTACTTTGTCCGCGCCCTAGCCCTAGCACTAGCCGAGTCGCGCCAGTGCGCTGGCTACATGGTGGGTGGCCGCATCCTCACGCCAAAAAATATTGACTTGGGCATTGCTGTACAGGTTGATGATGGCGTCCTCGTCCCCGTCCTACGCAAGGTGAATGAATACACTATGGAAGACCTCACCGCAGAATACAATAAAGTCATCGCACAGGCACGCAACAGACGATTGGAGAGCATCTATCAGGGCGGCGGCATTGCCACTGTGACCAACTTTGGTGGCTTTGGTTTGACGCAGGCTACCCCCATGCCCCTGCCCAGTGAGAGCCTTATTCTTGGCGTTGGCGCAGTGACAAAAACCCCTGTCTGGAGTGATGAGGTAGAGTGCTTTATCCCTGTAGAGCAAGCCAATATTGTCGCATCCTTTGACCACAGGGTCGTGGATGGAGGCGACATTGGTCGCCTGATGCAACGCATCGCCTACTACCTAGAACACCCTGATGTCCTCTGAGCCACAAAAAATTCTTGGCATACTAGCAGGAGCAGGAGAATTCTCTCGCCTCATGGCAGAGGGCGCACGGCGCGCAGGCTGCCGCATCATAGGTGTGGGTTTTCGCGGTGCAGAGGAGGCGGATTTCATCGCGCTCTGTGATGAATACACGCGCTGCCGCGTGGGAGAGCTGGATGCCCCAGCGGCCTTCTTTCACCAACATGCGGTCACAGATTGCGTCTTGGTCGGGCAGATCAAGCCCTCCTGCATCTACACCATGTGGCCTGATGCCAGTGCAAGACGCATCCTAGCCACCCTTGATAGGCGCAATGCGCACACCATTTTTACCGCCATCTGCCACTTCATCGCGGGGCATGGCATCAGGGTATTGCCCTCTACCACCTTTATGGAGGACTATATGCCCTCTGAGGGTCATATAGCGGGCCCTCCTATCAGTGAAAAGCTATTCCAACATGCCCACCGCGGCATGCGCTATGCACGGGACATTGCCGCGCTCGACATAGGGCAATGCCTCGTCATGCAGGGCGAAAAAGTCCTCTGCGTCGAAGGCTACAAGGGCACGAATGAATGCGTCGCCCAGTCAGCAAAAAGCCCTCTGCTAGATGAAAAAATCCTCTGCAAAATCACCAAGAGCGGGCATGACATGCGCTTTGATGTCCCCTGCATAGGTCTTTCCACCCTGCGGCATTGCCATCAGGCGGGCATCAAGACTATCGCCATTGAGGCCGATAAGACCATCATGTTCCAAGCAGAGAAAATTAAAAGCTTCTGCGATGAAAAGGGCATCAGCCTGCTAGCCCTTCCCCGACCAGAGGAGGAAGATGAAACAAATCTCCGCCTCCCAGAGGGACTCAATGACAAAGAGCATGCCCAGCAACTCGCACGCATCCTCACGGCGCGCGGCATTGGACAAAGCGCCATCGTCTGCGACGGAGTGGTCATCACCGTAGGCGACATGCAGGGGGTGGAAAAAGCCATCCAACGCGCCTCCACCTACATGCGCAAGCTGCGCCTAGCGAGGCTCATCAACGGTATATTGCACTTCTTGTTGCGATTCAAGAAAAGCGGCAAGACTGCCCCCATTCTTCTTTCCAGCACAGAGCCATTGAATGCCGCCCAACTCAAGGCAGCGCGCAAGGCGCATATCATTGTGGCAGAGTAACGTATTAATTCAGCAAGTTAAACTCTTGCATTTCTATCATTTTGGCATACAATAGAGTCGTGACCGCCAGCATCACACAGTTTCCCCATCAACTCGGTGACTATACCTTAAAAAGTCATCTCGGGGGATCTGCGCACTATGAGCTCTACCGCGCTGTACAGACCAAGGTAAAGCGAGAGGTCATTATTGAGCTGCGCCGCAGGGATGAGCAGAACCAAGAGGAAAATATCGCAAAGTTCATCGCCTCTGTCAAGTCGCGCTCCCGCGTCCGCTTGCCCCGCACCATGCAGGTTTACGACTGTGTGCGCGTGCAAGACGACTGCTTTGTCGTCTACGAGCTGCCGCAGGGTTACCCCCTTAGCCATATCACCTCCATGGGCAAGGAGCTTTCTGTGTTGAGCATCTGCACCGTCATCGAGCAGTGCGCAGAGCTCTACATCCAATGCCAAGCCGCCCACCTCCCCACACGCGCCCTGAGCAATGAGATGATTTACATGGAGTCGGAGGAGAATTTCTTCTTCCTCTCCCCCCTATGCTCCGCAGAGGACATCAGGGAGCAGGCTAGCGATTACAGCGTCTCCATGCGTGCTCTCTCGGCAGCTCTCAGCCCACTGCTGCCCAGCAATGTAGAGGGTGCCTCACGCAGTCTGACTCTGGTTTCTTGGCTTTATGAAGGCTACGAGGGCAGCTACCTCAGCTGGCAATCCATCCAAGCCACAGCCCGCAGCCTCATTGAGCAGGTGCTACCCAACTGGGAAATCCAGAAAACAGAAACAGCCCTCACCAAGACAAAGGCCGCCCGCGATCGCTACACAAATCGCGCAAAAAAACTGAGCCAAATCCTCCTTTCCTCCATCGCTGGCTGCCTCATACTCCTCATCACGGGCATTTTCTTCATCTACAACACCGTGACAGCAGATGATGAAAACCTAGCCGCGATGCAGCCCTATATCATCACCCTTGACGGCAAAAAGCACCGCGTCAGATCTACGCTGGTGACCATAGGAGAGTACAAGCAATTTTTAGAGAATTTGCCAAATCAGTCCGCCTCGCGCCTCAAGAGTCTGTATAAGGGAGTCCCCGACGCAAAGCGATCCCAACACAAGCCCGCGCATTGGAAAAAAATCGTCAAAGAGCACAACTCCTATCCTGACGATGAATCACGCGAAAAGCTCCTCCAACGCCCCATAACCAACATCGACTACTGGGACGTCATCGTCTACACTCGATATACGGGAGCCCAGCTACCATCGGCTGCCCACCTACGCTTGCTCAAGCAAAGCTACCCTGCTGCTGGCCTCGAAGAATGGAGTAGCTGCGGCAGCAAGCATCCCCTCTTCGGCGATATCCACACCGTTCTCGATAGCAAGAATCAGACAAAAACAGTAAACTCTTCAAACAACCGACACGCAGGCCGAGGCTTCCGTACCTACACCCCCCTTTAATCCCCCTCCACCATAGAAAAACCATCATCATGCAGAAATCAACATCCTTCTTCATTTGGATTCTCCTTCTCTTCACCGCCATGCCCGAGCTATGGGCACAGGTTGATGTCAAGGTAGAGGTCAAACGCCGCACCCACCTCATAGGAGAACCCATCATCGTCTCCCTCTACATGAGGAACAACACCGACCGTCCCGTCATCCTGACCAATGAGCCCAACCGCCCTTGGTTGCACCTCAATGTCACCTCCTCCAGCCACCCCAATGGCGTACCCCGCCTCGTCATCCCCCGCTTTCCCACGGTGACTATATCCTCGGGTAGTACAGTAGCCTACAACCTCAACGTCTACCCCTCCTTCCGATTCCAAAGAAGTGGAACTTACCAGATCAGTGCCGTCCTACGCATGCCCGACCACCGTACAACCTATGGATCGAACTCGGCTAGCTTCACTCTCAACGAGGGGCACTCCTTCCGCTACTTCAATATACAAAACAAGGGGCGGCATTTGCAAATCCACGCAAAATCCCTCAATGTCAATAATATGCCCGGTCTCTTTGGGCAGATAATAGATGCCAACTCAAAGACCCCCATCGCCTCCTGCTTCTTGGGGAATTACCTCAACTTTGTCAAACCCATCTTCATCTTGGACAAGCACCAGCACATGCACGTTCTCTTCCAAAATAACCCCCAGCACTTCATCCACGCCATTGTTTCACCAACTGGTCAAGCCATTCAAAAACAGCGTATGGCACGCACTGGGGGTCCCATAGACCTCATCGCAGTTGGCGACAGCATACGCCCCATTGGCGTAGCCCCTGTCAAGAAACCCAGCAAAGAGAAGCCATCCTACCACAACATCACCGACGTACCTGATTAAACACAAATACGCATCAAAAATATATGAACATCCCCACCATAGCCATCGTCGGTCGCCCCAACGTAGGAAAATCTGCCATCTTCAACCGCATGGTCGGTCGCCGACTGGCCATCGTCCATGACCAACCCGGTGTCACCCGCGACCGCCTCTGCGCACCCGCCCGCATCACTGATTACCAAGCCGACCTTGTTGACACAGGCGGTATTGGCTCTACCTTAGATGACGGCTTTGCCAAGCAGGTCGCCAAAGAGGCAGACATCGCCTTGGCCACCGCTGACCTGATTCTCTTTGTCTGCGACTGCCGCGAAGACCTGACGCCCATAGACCTCAACATTGGTGCTATGCTGCACAAGAGCGAGGTACCTGTCATGCTCCTCCTCAACAAGGCGGATACCGAAAAGCAAGACCTCAGCATTGGAGAGTTTTCCCAACTCGGCTTTGAAAACTACGTCTTCACCTCCGCAGCCCACGGTCGCGGATTTGACCTCTTGGCACGCAAGCTCAACGAAGTACTCAAGGGCATGAAAGCCCCCCGCAAGGGCAGTGATGAAAGCATCATTAACGGCAACAGCACCCCGCTGGATGAGCCAGAGCTCGAAGAAGTTGACGACAACTCCCCCATACGCATGGCCATAGTGGGTCGCCCCAACGCAGGAAAATCCTCCCTCATCAACGCTGTCTTGAAGGATGAGAGAACCATCGTCTCCGAGGTAGCTGGCACAACCCGCGATGCCATCGACATCCCCTACTCACGCGAGGGCAAGAACTTCATGCTCATCGACACGGCCGGCATGCGCCCACGCTCCAAGCGCGATACCTCTGTGGAGGTCTTTTCTGCCATGCGTAGTGAGCGCGCCATACGTCGCAGCGACATCTGCCTACTGGTCATTGACATGTCCATAGGAGTCACGCAGCAAGACAGGCGCATTGCCTCCATTGTTGCCAAGGAAAGCAAGCCCTGCATCATCGTCGTCAACAAGTTTGACCTCTACTTCCCCGGTGCACCTCTTGCAGAGAGAAAGGAGCAGGCCATGCAGGATATACGCGAGCAGTTCTTCTTCCTAGACTACGCGCCCATAGCCCTCGTCTCTGCCAAGGAGGCAAAGGGACTCATGCACATCTTTAAGGCTGTAGAAAAGGTGCAACAAGACGCGCTGAAGCTACCTGGTACAGGAGAACTCAACCGCCTCCTGCAACGCGCCATGGAAATCACCCCACCGCCCGTGCACAAGTCTTTCAACAAGAGGCTCAAGCTCTACTACGCCACCACAGCCGTCAACGAGAGATACACACGCATCCCCGTACCTACCTACGTCCTCTTTGTCAATGACAAGAGACTGCTCACGGACAGCTACGCGCAGTACCTGCGCCATGCCATACGCAAGAGCATCACCGCAGCAGGTATTCCCATCGTGCTCTCCCCCCGCTCTCGCGTGAGATAGACCGCAGCAATGAAAAAGAAACAAATAGTCCTTGCTATCATTTTCTTGCTCTGCGTGGCGCACAGTTGCTATGTCTTTTTTGCTTCAAGCCGTATCGACAGCTACGGGATAAACAGCATGCTGGAGGAATCGCATGCGAGCCATGCGCCCTACCTCCAGCAATTTATCCCTCTCGTGACTAATTTTTATCCTACAAGATTTAAAATATCGCAGGAGAATTTTGAGACCTTCAAAGAAAAGCTGCACCAAGCAAAGCAGTGCAGCTTTTCACGCGAGAACTATTTCCAGTGCCCGCAGTCAAAGGACTTTTCTCCTGTAAGAAACAGGGCAAAACATTTCACCTACAGTTACTTTTCGGATAAGTCGACTTTACTCATTTGGTTGGTTTACGATAAGGAACTCAACTACCTTTACATAGGACGATACTATCAGTAAAACTTACTTGTTACAGTACCTTCTACGCGCAAGAAGTTGGGACCGCTGCTAGAACCGATAAACATTACAGCATCATCTGGCGTGAAGGTGTAGCTATCTCCATCTATTTGGTAATAAAAGAATAGCTGATAGGTGACCGAAGTAACTGCACCACCGGGCTCTGCATTCACATTTGGCACTGTGAATTGAAGAACAATTTGATCTTCAGAAAAATATACCTCTCCTGGTCCAACGCCACGAGGGGCATCAGCCGCTACATATGGAGGCTCAAGTGCTGGATCGATAGAAAAACTAGCCAAGCTGACTTGATTTAGTTCTTTTCCGCTGGCATAGAAGTTCGATATTTTCAAACAGACAAAATCCTGAGGCAACGTAACACCTCCTACAGTAATAGCAGTGAGTGATGTCTTGACCTCTAGAGCAGTAAAGTCATTATCATTAAGCGCGACAACTATATCATTAAGCTCCGGTTCGTAAGAGGCTTTTGCAGAAGGACTAGCATCATCGCTGCATGATGTTAAAGTGAGGAGAGGAAAAAGTGCTGTGCTAAGCAGAGCACCGCGTAGTAATATTTTGTTATGTAATTTCATGATATATCTTTGGTGAAAATATAATCATAGCATATCGGAGATTACAATCAATCATTATGACAGGGCAAATCAATTTTTTGCTTGACGAGGGAGATAGTCTTGCCTCATATTAAGTGCAGATTACGTTCTTCTATGTTCGCTAGCAATTCCAGCAAATGTCTTTTTGTCTTCTTGCTCCTACCAGCCATACTGCTGGTGAGCATGGCGGAGTTGTGTTTTTGCGCACCGTCACATGGGCATGAAATGGCATCCCCCTTTGTCATCAAAGGGCAGGATCATCATCATGAGCATAGCCACAGCGACGGTGAAGAGCACGAAGAATCTCCTGAGCATGAGTGCGGACATACGTCCTTACCCATTGTGAAGGCAGAACGCGCACAGCAAGTTATTCTACCACCCCTCTTGATGATTTTGGTGGAGTACTTCGGCTACGTCTACAAACTTGAAATCATTGAGGATATCGAGTTCATCGACACCAGCCCGCCTATTGCGCCCCGGGTACTTATAGAGCCCATCAGACCCATGTTGCATTGATAAACAGTTCAGAACACAGCTTACCCCTCATTCTGAACCATTTATCACATAGGGTATATCCGTTTTTTCTCATGGTGAGAAATAGGACGCACCCGCCAACCATAGCAACATTACATGAAAATCAATATAAGGGTCTTATGCGCCCTCAGTCTAACACTGGGCGCATGCAGTACCTACAAAGCCGCCCCAGTCGATCTGGAGCGCGACACAGCACAATGGCTAACCATTAGTAAGGAACTGACCAAACAAGGCAAATCACTCAATCAAAAAGATTTGCTAAAGATAGGTCTCCTCCTGAATCCAGAGCTCAACGCCCTGAGACTCACCCATGCCAAGAGCACCAGCGTGGCAGAGTTTGCTGGACTATGGGAAGATCCCTCCCTTGAGGGAGAGCTCGCCCGCAACCTCAGCGAAAGCGTCACAAACTACGCCATCGCCCCCAGCATCACCCTCCCCGTAACAGGACTGCCCTCGCTCTCCAAAAAAATTGCCGAGCAGTACCAAGAGGTCGATTACTGGAATGTGCGAGCCGCAGAAAAAGACTTTCTCGCGAGCATGGAGGAGCTCTGCATCGACTACTTGCTCAACAAGAGAAAGCAGTCTCTTATCAACAAACGCCTCGCGCAGCTGCGCACGGAGACGAAAAAGGTCTCGGAGCTCAACACACTGGGTGAGGCCAGCTTTGCGGAAAAGCAGATTGCACAACAGCGAGTCAATGAGCTGCTCACCGAAAAGCAGAATGCAGAGGATGCAGTGCTTGACGCTGGACTTGCGCTAGCCAAGGCGCTTGGACTGCACCCCAGTGCAAAGAACCTGAAAATCAGTGATTTTTTGCCTCGCAGCACACCAGCCCTGCTCGGTGCGCCCCGTCCTAGCGTTTTGCTGGATGATGCGCGTTTAAAATCTGCTCTGGCATCCTACGGTGCGAATGAGTTGGAGTTAAAGCGCGAGATTCGCAAGCAGTACCCAGAGCTCTCCCTCACACCGGGCTTCAAGCATGAAGGCGGTGAGGATGAGCTGGGTCTCGGCCTAGGGATGAATATCCCTCTCTGGAACCGCAACCGCGAAGCCATCGCCTCCTCCTCCGCACAGCGTGATATTCAATCCCACGCGACCATCACACAGTGGAGAGAGCTGCTGACAGAAGCAGACGCCCTCGCCGAGAAGGAAAAACTCTCGCGTCGTCACTGCATCTCAGAAGCAGAACGCCTCGCGAATCTAGCAACAGCGTCCAGCACGCAGGAAAAGCTCTATGAACTAGGAGAACTAGGCATCTCAGAGCTTTCCGAAATGCGCCATGAGCGCTTTTTGCGCGAGATCAGCTACCTCGATCACCTCAGCCTTTTACTCAAGGCACAGGCACAGATCAAACGCCTCAACCCCCATTCCAAACTTTAATCCCCCTTTTTTAATATCATGAAAAAAATAATTCTTATCGTCGTATCCACCCTTTTTGTTGTCAACAGCACTGTCGCCCTTGCAGGCGCGCCTAGCACGCACAAGCGTTTTAACAAAACGCTCAAACCGATTTCCAAAGAAAGCAAGAAATCAGCCGACAAGAAGGAAATCAAGCGCAGTGAAACTGAACGCAAAAACTAAAGTAAGCATGAAAATCACAGCAATTATCACCTCTGCCTACCTCATGAGCGTAGGTCTCAGCCACGCTGCACCAGAAAACGAAGAGCACAAGCACGACCACGCCAAGGAAGAACATGTCCATGG
>CAYJON010000050.1:0-15503 GCA_964371795.1 uncultured Akkermansia sp.
CCTTGATAGGTTTCTATGGCGACATCTATGTCGTAGATGTCTTTGATGACCTCGGGTACCATGATGCTCTCTGTGCTGCCATGGTGCTTTAACAGGCCGTCTTTGAGGGCGACGACGTAGTCTGCGTAGAAGGAGACAAAGTTGATGTCGTGGATGACGATGTAGATGGTCTTTTTCTTCTCCTTGACTAGGGTTTTGAGGAGCTTCATCACGCGGGCACAGCGGCTCATGTCAAGGTTGTTGAGGGGCTCATCCAGCATGATGTATTTGGTGTCCTGCGCGATGGCCATGGCAATGTAGGCAATCTGACGCTCACCGCCTGATAGCTCATCAAGGAAGCGATGCTGCAAGTATTCAATACCTGTGTAGGCGATGGCATCCTTGACTATGGCTAAATCCTCTTTGCTGAGGTTGCCTCCGCTGTGGGGGAATCGTCCAAAGCGCACCAACTCTTCCACGGTGAGGCGTGCTGGGGTATGGAGGCTCTGGCCTAGTATGGTGAGGGTCTTTGCCAGCTCCTTGTTATCCCATTGGCTCAGCTGCTTGTCATCAATGATGACTGCACCAGAGCTAGCGGGCAGCAGGCGGCTGATGATGTTGAGCACGGTGCTTTTCCCTGCACCATTGCTGCCTATAAAGGCGACCACCTGCTCTGTGGGCAGCTCTATAGTCAACTTGTCGAGTACAACGGAGTCGTGGTATTTTTTGGAAATGTCTTTGAGGCCTATCATAGCTTTTTCGTTTTGAGAATCATAATAATAAATATTAGTCCACCCGTGAGGTTGATAATGACGCTGAGGGGGACGGTGAAGTTCATGATGCGCTCTGTCACGATCATGCCCAACATGAGCAGGGTGACAGAGATAAGCACCGTTCCGCTGATAATAGTACCATGGCGGAAGGTGGAGAATACCAGTCGAGCAAGGCTCACAATGAGTATGCCCAAGAAGGTGATGGGTCCCACCATGACGGTGGATGCTGAAGTGAGCACAGAGATGGCTAAAAGGGATTTGAGCACTAGCCATTTATAGTTCACCCCCAGTGTGATGGCATTGGCTCTTCCCAGTGTGAGGACATCGTACTTTTTCAGGTCTTTCCAAATCCAGAAGGAGCAGAGCAAAACCAAGCCCCAAGCGATGCCCAGTAATTTGACATTCACTCGGTTAAAGCTAGCGAACATACGCCCTTCTAGCATAGCAAACTCATTAGGATCTATAATCACCTGCATAAAGCTAGCAAGACCATCAAAGGCTATACCAAAGACTATACCAATGAGCACCACATAGTAGATGCTATAGCCTATGCCTTTGAACATGAGGAGGAATATCCCGCCTGATGCTACAATCATGAGCCCCAATGTCCCCAAGAACTGCGCCGTGCTGTCCATGAGCACCAGCTCTGCCGCGCCCCAGTAGTAGATGACAATGGTTTGCAGGAAGATATAAAGGTAGTCCAAGCCCATGATACTGGGCGTGAGTATATGATTGGTGGTGATTGTCTGGAAGATGACGGAGGATAGCCCCACGGCCACACTCACCATGACAATGGCGGCGATGATTTTTAAACGGCGTGGGATGTTGTAATCCCATGTATCTTCTGTCACTCCGCTGAGCAGGTAATAGAGCGTGAAGCCCAAGGCTGCCAAGCCCAGCAAACAGAATATCAACTTTATCGGACGTGATGATAGGGCACTAGGCATAGCTACGTTTCTTGAAAAGCATTAAAAGGAAAATCACGCTACCCAATACAGAGAGGATAACACCGACAGGAATCTCATATGGCTGGATGAGCAGGCGCGCCAGCAGGTCGCATATCAAGACCAGCATCGCGCCCAACCATGCTGTATCAAAGAGGGTATTCTTCACAGAATCCCCGCGAATCATGCTCACGACATTGGGTACAATCAAACCAATAAAGGGAATATCGCCTACACCGACTATACTGATGGAGGTAATCACCGCCACGATGATGAGACCTATGGCTACAATCTTTCTATGACTCAGCCCCAGTGTCACGGTGATACCGCGCCCCATGCCCGCTATGGTAAAGCGGTCAGAGTAGAGGTAGGCTAGCAGCATGAAGGGTACACTGATGTAGAGCAGCTCATAGTCACCCTCAATGATGAGGGCAAAGCTGCCCTGCAACCATGAGGCAGCGTTCTGCACGAGGTCATGCTCATAGGCTATATAGGTTGCGATGGAGCTGACAAATGCCCCCAGCATGATACCCACTAGCGGCACTAAGATGATGCTGCGCGATTGAATCCTATTGATAATGAAAAGGAAAATACTAGTCCCCACCAAGGAGACCGCAAAGGCTGCCCCTATGCGTACCATGAGGCTGGCATTGGGCAAGAAGAGGATGGCTATCATGATGCCCAACTTGCTCCACTGCATGGTGCCTGCCGTCGTCGGCGACACAAAGCGGTTGCAGGTGATGCACTGCATGATGAGACCCGCAATAGCCAGACTACTGCCCGTAATCAAGATACTGCAAAGTCGGGGAACACGGCTAATGACCAGAATCTCGCGCAAATCAGGCGGCAGAGCAAATACCTCCCAGAAGGGAATATCTGCCACACCGACAAAGAGGGAGAAAAATCCCAAGCCGAGCAGCAGTACCCACTGAAGGAGTCGTAATAATAAAAGTTTTACCATGCGATTAATATCAGTTTCGTGTAGAATGAATGGTGATGCACTCCATCTCTATCAACCAAGTGGGGCGACAGACAGGGGCTAGGACAATAATCTTGGGCGTGTTGGGGAATCGCTTTTCAAACATGTCGCGTATCATAGGATAATCCGCCAAGTCGCGCAGATAGACTATCATGTGCATGCTTTGGTCTATGCTAGCACCTGCCTCGGCAAGGAGGGCTTCGACATTCTGCCACATGCGCTCACACTGCTCTATAATCTGACCAACATGCACCACCTCACCTTTGTTGTCTATGCTGGCTGTGCCAGAAATAAAGCTCACAGTGCGGTCGCTGTAGTGTATGGATGTACCGCGCTCGAAGCGCACTCCGTAGTCATGTGTGGGGTCAAGGTAATCTGGGGCGTAGAGGAACTGTATCTGCTCCTGCGGCAAGCCGAGGATGGAATAGCTATCAAGCTGCACAAGGGAATGATAATCCGCACTGCGACCCTCTATGCCTGTGCTGCTAATAAAGTGATCACCGGGGATGAGACCCTTGACATCAAAGTGCTCATTACGTCCTCTGACCACGCCTGCGTAGTTCACATCCACATTTTGCACAAAGAGCCAAGTGCGCACAGCGTGGTCATACATAGTCCCACCGCGCGACTCTAACTGCTCACTATAGCCTTCAAAGAGGGAGAGGCACTGTGCCTCGGAGTCACCCTCTGTACGACGCTCTGAGGCAGTCCAGAGGTGAGTTAGCTCCCCATCCTTGACGGTGACTAGCTTGCTCCCCTCCTCATACTGAGGCGTGATACCACTTTGCATGTATACCCAGAGGGAGAGCTTTGCACCATCTAGTGGAGCTTGCTGCACCAAGGAAAGTGCACAAGGGAAGCCCGCAAAGGCTTGCTCTATGGTCACCTGCTGGTTGGCAGCATCACTCATAAACACACGCGCTATCAGGGCGTGATACTGCGCATTCTCCTTGCGAAATTGTTGCAAGGCAGCAAGGACGGTATCCAGTTGCTTTTCAAAGGAGCAGTTCTTGTCCTGCACATGGAATTGCAGCATGCACTCCTCTAGCTGGGAGTCAGCTAGAGCAAAGCGTGAGCATTCGACACGGCAAGCTTCATAGGCTGCCGCACCACAAAGTCGGGTATAGTTAGGGGAGTTCATTTAGATAGCTTTTAGGAATTTAATCAGATCAGCGCGCTCCTTGGCGGTGAGGTGACGGAATCGCTCGCGGGCGAACTCTGACTCTCCAAAGTGCCAGAGAATGGCCTCTTCAAAGTCGCGGGCACGCAGGTCATGGAACATGTCCGTGTGGTCTGCCGCCCTTTTCATGAGACCGCGACCCCATAGAGGAGGCGTGCGGTAGGTGCGGACGATGCCACGATTTTCTTCACCCATATCATGCATAAGAAGGTCGGTGTAGGGGCGTATAATTTGATTTTCGTAAGCGGGCATGGGAGGATACTTCCCTGTCTTCCACTCTGGCTTGTGGCAGCTGGCGCAACCTATTTCATTGAATATAATCTGTCCATTCTGCACATCGGGATCATCTAGCTTTCGCGCAGCGGGTACGGCTAAGCCTCTGTGCCATATCATGAAGTCTTCGTATTCCTTCTTTGACATTTCAATGGGTTGCTCTTCCAACAAGGGGGTGACATCTATGCCATGCTCGCGTTGCTTCTCAATCCATTCTGGGGTCATGTAGAGACCGCGTCTGTCATGGCGAGTGATACCCTGCGTGTTCCAAAGCCCATTTGAGCCAGGACCATTTTCAAGGGTGGCGCGTGTGCAGTGCCACGTGAAGCGACCAAGGCGTTTTTCGCCGCCGAGATGGGCTTCTTCTATCCATTGACCATGCTGACCCTTGACAGGACCTGATACAGCTTTCTGTCTATTATACTCTTCGAGGATGGCGGAATCTGGAATGGCATCCAAAAGCCCCGTACCATAAATACCAATCGTGGATTCTATAGACACGCGGTAGTCCTCTGGCAGAGGAATAAGAGGATCGACAACATCGGCCGTGGGATAAATCAGGCTTCCCTCTGTCTTCTTACCCTTATTGTAGGGCGTGCCATCAGGATAACGGTTATTATGCTTATCCTTAAACTCGTTCCACGTGATTTCAACAGAACCAACATAGGGTTTGTAAGGGGGAATCGCCTTGGTTTGCAGCATAGGCGTGTATCCCTTGACAGGTGTTCCATCGGGGTGGTGGATGAAGGCAATATAGCCATTGCCATATTCTACATCAAATTTTTCTGTACGACGTCCTCGTCCATAACCAGGGTGGCATGAAACGCAAGAGGCTTTCATATAGGTAGGCCCTAGACCGCCGAAAGGAACCTCACGGTCAACGACGAAAGTACCTTCAAAAATACCTTCTCCTAGCAAGAATCTATCTTCTAAGCCAGCCTCAATGATGGCGGGGGTGGGTTGCTCAAAAGCTTTTGTGGTGCGGATAAAACTCGTCCCCATCTTGCCACCTGCATAATAGGCAGGGCCCGGTTTTCCGTCTTCGCCCACCAAAGCAGGCGGGGTGAGGTCTATGTCATTGTTTACGTGGCAGGTGATACAATTCTGCATGATGAACTCTGGCTTGATATCATCAAAGCTCAGCTCATCCATGCTGATATTCGGATCTTTAAGCGCATCTACGCTGATAAGTGGATGGGGTTCTCCATCCGTAGGATAATTGGCAGGGGTAAATAATGTGCCTTGCGATTTCTTCTCCGGCAAGGCAGACTGGGCTGTATTTCCAGCGTGTGATTGGTAGACAACCACCCCTGCTCCAGTCACGAGAGCTCCAGCAATGATGAAGCTAATTATTTTCATATTCTGAGTTTTATATGGGGGGTTCTAATTTCTCGGGAGGCTAGATTTTGAGATGGATTTTTCACGAATTGATGGCTCAGAGTGTCCTCTGAGACAAAAATTCGGGGCAAATCCAGCTGAAAAGCACTCTAAAGATGCCTCGTGAAGTGATTTTGTTGATTTGCTTATTTTGAATGACGAGAATTTAGAAGTTCCCATATGCGATATCTGATTTAAAGTGTAGTCTGCAAGGCTAAGAAAAAGCCTTGCAGACACCCTGATTTTTTTTGCTCTTAGCGAAGCTCAGAGCGAGATTTTTCTCTCAAAAGAGATTAGTTACCAAGAAGAAGCGTCTTAACCTTTTCGAGGTTTTCAGCGAGTTCTTCACAGGCTGCGACGATGTTCTTGAATTTGGTCTTTTCACCAAGGCTCTTTGCGAGAGGAGCCTTGAAGGCGTCCATGCAGCTTTCAACCTTTGTGAAGGATGCCTTAACAGCCTTGTCAAGAGCCTTGTCCTTTGCGGCAACGAGGCCAGAGATGCTAGCAGCACCGGACTTTGCGCCTTCGTATGCAAGCTTTACGCTCTTCACGTTAAGCTTTGCATCTGCAAGGGATGTGTGGCTGTACCAGGATTCAAAGAGCTTGGCATCTTGAGCTTCGACAGGCTCACCAAACTTGGGACCTGCGAGTTCTACAACGATGTCTGTGCAACCTGTAAGGATTTCTTCAATGGCGTCAGCTTGGGAGTCATAGCGGCTACCTTCTGTGCCTGCGCCCTTGATTTCTGCGGCGAAAGCACCGTCCTTTTCGATTTCAGCGGCTTCAAGTACGGCCTTCTTCTCATCGCTAAGGGATTCTGCACCTGCCCAGAGAGCTTCGAGCTGAATGCTGTCTTCTGCAAGAACGCGGCAAACGGCGACAAGGTAGTTGATTTCTGCCTTGGTCATGCTCTTTGCTGTGCGTGCCTTACCGTCGCGGAACAGGAGGTACTCAGCTGCGTGGAAACCACGAAGAGCAGCACCCAAGTAATCGCGAACATAGCCAGCGTCTACAGTGATTTTGCCATCAGCAGTCACGTCAAGAAGCGCGTCGAGCTGCACTTGGTCAAGTGGCCAGGAGTCAAGCTTGGGGTCAAGGTTAGCGTATTCCGCAGGACCAAAGAGGAAGGACTCACTGCTTTCCCAAGGATTACGTGCTTGGAAGTAAGCATCAATCACCTTTTTGACATTAGCGTCAGAGGGCTTTGCTGCAAGGGCTTCAGAAGCCTTGATCAGCGCAAGACCACCGTCTGCCATTGCCTTGTATGTTGGTACGACAAAGTCGTCCGCATAAGAAGTGAGGACGGCTGTTACTTTGGGATCGTTGTCAGCAGCAGCTGTTCCACCAAGGAGCAGAGTGCTGGCAATTGTTATTATGGTTGTGTTTTTCATAAAATTGTTGTTTGACTTAAATCAAGCTTTTGAGTGGATTGAGGATAGTTAGCTTTAACTAACCAAAATACACAAAAAAAAGAGCTTGCTGTTAGCTCAAACAAACTTTACGTCATCACATGTCTTATGACAAGAAAAAAATAATAAAAATTCATCGAATAAGCAAAAAATCCTTCACAACAAAAGTTTACGGCTGTTACAAATCAGCGGGTCGTAGATGATAGCGTTCGCGATTAATAGGTACAGTATAATTAACACCACCAGCCTTTGTATGTATCCATACATCGTATTGCTTTTTATCCCAAAGACTTTTTTCGTATTCCGTCGCCAGCATGCCTGTGCGGACAGCCCAGACCAGTCGCCAGTGCTCATCAGATCCTTGAGGGGTAGCGAGACGAAGAGTGCACTTTTCACCCTTGTTTGAAATAATATGCAACAGCAGTTCCGAAGAATCCGTTTGCTCCTCGGCTAGGGAAAAACTCCACCCCTCTCCCTCTAACTTTATAAAAGGTATATCGAGCAGGGCGTCCTTTGCTGAATCTGTAAGGTCAGGGAGGGTTTTTGTGTCGATATATTTCTTTATTACTACCTTATCCTCCCCTTGGACATGTTCCAAATAGATGCACTTATCAGTCACACGAAAGTGATGCGGACTTTCTGTGATCTCAGTTATCTGCTCTACTTTAGACCAAGTCGGAACCCATTCTCTCTTCTGCGGCCCTATATGAGATACAGCGAAATGCAACTTTGCTCTCCCACCTGAAGGAGACTCTAGCAGAAACATTTGGCTAGGAGGGCGGTTGATATCTGCATCGCCGCTCACTCTTTTGCTATGGTATGATTCCCAAGCCTTGCTAAAGTAGATTAACCAGTTATCACCGGCAATTGTTACAACTGGGACTTCAAATAATTTATTGCAAGTAGAATCACTCACACAGGCATTCATGAAAACGGGAATTCTGGTGATAAATCTTAAATATTCACTGCTCAGATTTCCGTCTCCTGCGATTTTCTTTGTGATTTCCTCCTTAAAAAAGCGGAGCGGTTCCTCCTCAAAAGTTGTGACTTCTGAGAGATAGGCTCCCATGCCAGTACCGTCGGGCAAACCATAAAAAGCTCTTATCTCTGTAATATGATCTTTAATGCCCCTAGCGAGTATATTAGGTGTGAATTGAAAAACAAAAGCACTTTTATTATACTCATGAGTGATCTTTAACTCATGCTTGTATCTCGGCAGAGTGGATTGATTGGCACGTAGAACATAATAGACAAGATCCAGTGTTCTATCGCTTTCAGGAGGCTTAGGTAGTTTATAAAACTCGCTTTGATCATCATACATCGTGCCATGATGTGATGATAGAATCATTGCTGTGCTTATTAAAAGGGATGCGATCATGGTATTTTGGTGGATTGATGTTTATTAACTGCGTGCTCAATTTTCTGGATATGAGGCGTTCCAATAGACTATCAGTATAGCGCACGCTCACAGTGGCTGTCAAGCTTCGACTGTTGCGGCAGATTAGACTGACGGTTTTGCGCTTAGCGCAGCACGCGATGATGCAAGTAGTGGAGAAAATCACTATACAGTCTCTCCCCCATTTCTGTGGTGCTCATGAGGTGCAGGAGGTGGGCGGGGCAGTCTACATGATAGGCGGGGTGCATGTGGGTGTAGCCTGTGAGAACAAAGCCCAGCCTCTCATAAAATCCCTGCCTGCGCTGGGATATCTCGTCCTCTGGCGGGTCAATTTCTAGGATGATGGGGCAAGAAGCTAGCCCCTGCATCAGGAGTTGCAAGACGCGTTTGCCCAGACCGCCTCCGCGTCTCTCTGGCTCTATGGCAAAATGCTCTATGTAGGCAAAATCGTCATTCTGCCAGTAGGCGATGAGTCCCACAAAGTCCTCGCCCTCCATGATATGGCAAAAGCAATAATCGCTATCTGCCAGCACGGCCGCATGCGCATCAAACAGGCGTTGCTCGTAGTCAGGAAAGGATGCCCTATAGAGAGCCCAAGACTGCGCCAAATCCTCTGCGTGCGTTATTTTTTGGAGACTCAGTGTCACCTTCACTCGGGGGTGTGGATGAATACCTTCCACTCCTCTGGGACGCGGGTGGGGCGTCCCTTGGGCATCTGGACAAGGGCTATGCGCTGACGTGCGCTGACCAGCTTTTTATCATCCTTGGCACGCCTAATCTCAAAGCGGAACCAGAGGGAAGAGCCCTCCACGCTTTCCAAGTAACCCGAGGTGATGATATCATCCATCATCACAGCGGGAGAATGGTAGTCTATCTCATGACGGACAACCACAGTAAAGATTTGCTTTTCGTTGACAAGAGCCATGAAGTCCATACCCAGGGCCATGGCCATCTTGGTACGGCATTCTTCTATCCAACGGAGGTAGGCAATGTTGTGCACGACACCACCGCAGTCCGTGTCGTAGTACATGACCTGATAGGGCAGGGAAAAAATCTTGCTCATAAGGAGGTATATTGAGAAAAAAACAACACGCTATTTCCATGTTGAGAAATAGCGTGTTGCTGTTAGTTGGAGATATTATTTCAGCTTCAGGACATCAACGACAGCATCGGTGATTTCCTTCATATCGGCGATGGTGAGTTCACCCATGTGCGCGATGCGGAAGGTCTTGCCCTTGAGGTCGCCGTAGCCACCGCCGAGCTGCATATTGCGCTCTGCCAAACCAGCGTTGAGTTCTGGCACGGAGATGAGCTCTTCACTACCCTTGGGACGTGCATCAATGACGGTAAGGGTCTTGGAGAGGTGATTGCGGTTGGAGTAAACGGCAAAGTACTCATCAGCCCATGCGCGGACGTAGGCTGCTGTTTCCTCGTGACGTGCAAAGCGGTTTTCCAGCCCTTCTACATTGATAATGTGTTGCAACTGGGCATCCAGTGCGTACATCAAGGAGAGGTTAGGCGTGGAGGTGTACTGGTAGTTCTTCTTGTCGATGAAGTCCCAGAGGGTGCGCATGTCAAAGTAGAGACCGCGGTTGGGGACTTCGGCTGTGCGCTCGTAGGCCTTTTGGCTCATGGAGCAAATAGCGAGACCGGGGGGCAGCGCCAGTGCCTTTTGTGTGGAGGTGACAAGGATGTCAATGCCGAGCTTGTCCACTTCAATCTTGGAACCAGCTACGGAGGAGACAGCGTCAACGCACCAAACAACATCGGGGTACTTTTTCATCACCTCAGCGATTTCTTCCACAGGGTTTTGAACGCCTGTAGAGGTCTCATTGTGGGTGACGGTGATCAGGTCGTATTTGCCAGTAGAGAGAACCTCATCAACCATTTCTGGGGTGGTGGGCTGCCCTGCTACGCTATCAAATTTATCAGCGGGAATGCCGTTGGCTGTTGC
Source organism: uncultured Akkermansia sp. (assembly GCA_964371795.1). GTDB lineage: Bacteria > Verrucomicrobiota > Verrucomicrobiia > Verrucomicrobiales > Akkermansiaceae > Akkermansia. Next base: position 10,265 of record CAYJON010000050.1, read on the forward strand.
CATCTGATACCATTTTTTGCCAAAGGCACCAATGGAGAAGCAGGCAGCGCGCTTTGCGGTGCAGCTGCGGATAGAGCCCTCCATCAGACCAGAGCCCGATGAGGTGGAAAGCAGAATGCGGTTCTCTGTGTAGAGCAGCTTCTGCATGTTATCCGAGATGCGCTTCTGTATTTCAGAGGCAAGCTTGGAGCGGTGAGCAATCATAGGACCGCTCATTTCCTTGAGTATATCTTCCGACACAATGGTCGGACCGGGGATAAATAACTTGATAGCCATAATAAGTGGGGTATATAACCAATATTATCTATAGCAAATCCGATAGGGCTTGGCTAGTACTTTTTTAACCAATTTGCGCACGGCCTGTCAGGCGGGCACCTTGCTCCATGGAGAGCTTGGCTGTGGTGATGTCACCATTGACAATGGCCTGCTGGTTGAGGTGGCAGCGTGTGCTTTGAATATTGCCTTGCACGTCGCCAAATACCTTGACCTCACCTGCGGAGATATTGCCTTTAATATGAGCAGATTCACCAATGGTCACCTGACCTGTATCAGACTTAATTTCGCCTTCGATGCGTCCGTCAATGTGCATATCATCACGGAACTCAATGCTGCCGATGATTTCTATACCAGCTGCGAGAACGTTTGTAGTATTATTAGGATTCATATTGATTTTTTTCTAAATTGATTAAACAGTGAGAATGTCTTTTTCCTTGATAGCGACCTGCTCGTCTACAACCTTGACAAACTTGTCGGTGAGCTTTTGTACCTTGTCCTCAGCAAGACGTACACCGTCTTCTGTGAGAACATTGTCAGTCTTGAGCTTCTTGATACCATCCATGCCTACCTTGCGGGCAGCGCGGAGGCGTACGCGTGTGTCCTCTGCAAGGCTCTTGACAAACTTCACCAACTCCTGACGACGCTCTCCAGAGAGCTCGGGGATGGGAAGGCGTACGGAACGCGCGTCAATGACAGGGTTGAGATTGAGGCGGCTTTCCTCAATAGCCCTCTTGATGTCATGCAAGGTGCTGGGGTCAAAGGGTTGGATGAGGATGCTGCGGGCATCGGGCGTGGAGACCACGGCAATTCCCTTCAGCTTCATCGTGCTGCCATAGCTAGCAATGTAGACATCCATGTTGTCCACAAGGGAGGGGGATGCCTTTCCAGTGCGCACACCGTCAAAGTCGGCACGCATGCGCTCCATGACATTTTCCATGGCTTCTTCTGTTTCCATTAAGAGTGTTTCTTCGTCCATAATATATTATTTTTGGTTTGAGTTGATATTAAAAATTAGTTGATGATGGTTCCAATATTTTCTCCCATCAGGGCGCGGGTGATATTGCCCTCTATGTGCATGTCAAAGACAACGATGGGCTTCTTATTATCCTTGCAAAGAGTGAAAGCGGTCTGATCCATCACCTTGAGTTCGCGCTGTATGCACTCCTCATAGCTGATTTCTGCAAAGCGTGTCGCATCGGGATCTGTCTTGGGGTCAGCAGTGTAGACACCATCGACGGAGGTCGCCTTCATGACCACATCGGCATTGATTTCGCAGGCGCGGAGGGCGGCGGCCGTGTCGGTACTAAAGAAGGGATTGCCTGTACCTGCGGCAAAGACAACAATCTGCTCATCACGCAGTTGAGCGCGTGCGCTATTGCGAACATAGGGTTCTGCCACATTCTTCATTTCAATGGCACTTTGCACGTGGCAATCCACCCCCTGCTCTTGGATGGCAGAGCAGATGGAGAGCGCATTCATCACCGTGGCAAGCATACCAACGTAATCAGCTGTCGGTCTGTCCATACCACGAACACTGGCCTTCGCACCACGCCAGATGTTACCACCGCCTACGACAATAGCAATTTGGAGATTAGCGGCTTTTTGAGCCTTAACAATCTCACCTGCAATGCGGGCGACGATTTCGGGAGAGATATTATCCTTACTGCCGGGGGAGCGCAGGGCTTCTCCACTCAGTTTCAGAAGAATACGACGATAGCTTGGCATTGTTTGTTCACTCATGACTTTCTCTTGCAGAGTATAGCAAATGCACTACGCCCTTGCGAGAGAAAAATGCCCTAAGCCGCAAATTGAACATCAAAAATACAGCTCAAAGCCAAATCGCGCGTAAAATCCCGCCTCGCCCTTGTATCGGTCTATGGTGTAATTGTCCCTCTTGTCGCGAAAATCAATAGTTTGATCAAAGTTCAAACCCGCATCCGCCATAATCATCAAAGACTGTCCCCCACTGAGAGGGAGTAGGTACTGACAACTCACCCCCGCAGTATAGCTCTCTGAGCGCATCTGCTGGGTCTCGCGATCGCGCTTCACCGTCCAGAGCAAGGAATTCCACTGCACAAAAGGCCCCCACTCAAAGCCCTGCCACAGCTTGTTCATGTAGGAAAGGCGAGTCGCCTCAATGCGCACAAACCAATTAGGGCGCGCCTCCCAGCTCAGACCAATGAGGGGGAACAAATCCTCCTTATAGTAACGCGCCATGTAGGACACACCCAGCGTAAAGCGCAGCCTATCGCTCACCTCGTAAGCAAAGGCCGCGTAAGCACCAAAATAAAAACTACTGCTGCTCATCACATCAAAGTCCGTAGAAATCTGAGGCGTCATCCCGAGGATGAACTGCCCCTTTGACCCCACCTTGCGGTAAAGAGAGACCAGCAGACCATTCGTGTAAAGAGAGCCCTCATCAACAAAGTCAGGCCCCGTGCTATTCATCCACGTGTAGCGCATATTGAGCTTTGTATCCAGATGCCAACCCCAAGCATGGTATTGTCTGGGATCCATCAGAGGCAGGGTCAAATAAATATTTGTATACTCCACGCGAGAGTTTGTCCCCTTGATACGGTATTGGCCAAAGTGCTCTCCAAAAAAGTTAAAGGGACGGTAATGCAGCTTTGCAGAAGAAGCACTGCCGCTAGCCATCTCTTGGTAATCCGTCTCGGGGAAAGAATAATCATAATTCATCGTCGCCGCAGTTGGCGTATTATAAACAGGGTCAACACCAAGCGGTTGTTCAAACTCTAAAAACGCAGGATTATCCGTAAAATCATCTTGAGCCCAAAGCAGCGAACCACAAAGCAAGAAAGGGAAAAGCAAATTTCTCATCACAGCCTTACAGTAGCATAAAGCAGGAAAAAAGAAAAGCCTTTCCTTGACCTCACCTCAGCCTTCACGTATAGTGTTGACATGGTCAAGTGTCACATCAGCTACAAAGGTTCATTACGCAACGAGATTACCCACCTTAACTCCGGAGCAAGCACCCTCTCCGATGCGCCCTGCGACAACAGAGGAAAGGGCGAATCCTTCTCCCCCACCGACTTAATGTGCTGCGCCGTGGGCTCTTGCATGTCAACCATCATGGGCATATACGCCCAAGATAACAACATAGACCTCAGCGGACTAGAAATAGACGTCATCAAAGAGATGGCCAGTTCCCCACGCCGCATTGCCCGCATCACCGTCACCATCACCGTCCCCCTCCCCTCAGACACAGAACACCGTGAAGCCCTCGCCAACTGCGCCCTAGGAAGCCCCGCCATGCAGAGCCTCCACCCCGACATAGAAGTACCCATCACATGGGTCTGGACTGACTAAACTTTTTTCCTCTCCTCCCCCCTCACACTCATACCATCATGACGCGAAAGACTTACATGTACTGGGCATTGCCCCTCTTTACCCTAGCAAGCTGCATCCCACAATTTTTTGGCATGATGTCGCCCATTAGTGCGACCATCATCTCTGCCATACTGCTACTAGCATGCTGGGCCGTCGTATGGTTACGACTCTTCGTGACAGGGCTCGCGCGGCCAGAGTTCTCCATCCTCACCATCTTTCCGCTAGCCTTCTTCTGCTACCTCAAACTCTCACCAGAAATGCTAGCCACCATGCAAGGCAACACCTGGTCCACCTTCTACCTCCTCAGCTGGATGGCAGCTGGCAGCATAGGCGTCATCAGCTTTGGAGCAACAGGCGAGGAAAAACCAGCCAAGGGAGAACGCGACACCAACCGCGTCATCCTCAGCTCCGTCACCATACTCTTTTGCCTCTTCACGTGGATATCCTCCGCAAAACTCCTCTTCCTAGACAACTAAGCCCCATTCATCTCATGAAGCAACACCACATCCTCGCAGTGACAGCCATTCTGCTACTCAGCGCATGCAGCAACAACACACTGAGAAACAGCAACCCAGTCATCATCGACCGCAACAAACCCACCGTACAAAGCAGCAACACAGCCCCAACTGTTCCAACGGCACAAACAGCACCCACCACCGCCCCTAGCCCAGCAGCTAGCGCGGCACCCACATCGCCCTCTGGCACACGCAGCATCTACGCCCCTACCCCTACGCCCACCAGCTCCCGCCAGCTCAACAACTACGTAGAGGAAAACATCCCCGTCATGCCTAGCAGAGGACGCGGATACCGCCCCAGCTAACAGAGAGAAAGCAAGAACATCATGCCCAAGCAACGACTCGACGTACTCGTGGCGCAGCTAGGACTCTGCGACTCGCGAGAGCAAGCGCAGCGACTCATCTTAGCAGGAGAAGTATCCGTCAAGGGGCAAATCATCACCAAGGCAGGCACCAAGGTAGACGACAGCCTACCCATCACCGTCAAGAACAAACCGCGCTACGTCAGCCGTGGAGGGCTCAAGATGGAAGGCGCATTGCAAGCCTTCCCCGTACCTGCTGAGGGGAAAATCTGCTTAGACATAGGCTCCTCCACAGGAGGCTTTACAGACTGCCTCTTACAGCATGGAGCGCAGCGCGTGCATGCCATAGACGTGGGCACCAACCAACTCGTGTGGAAACTGAGACAAGACCCACGCGTCATCGTACGAGAGCAATTCAATGCACGGCAGCTCAGTCCAGAGATATTGGGAGAGCGGGTGGAGCTTATCGTCAGTGACGTCTCATTTATCTCACTGACAAAGATCTTGCCAGCTGCGTTGAGTTGTTTGGTGGAAGGGGGAGATTTTTTATTACTCATCAAGCCACAATTTGAATTACAGCCGGAGGATATTGGGGCAGGGGGAATCGTGAGAGACCCAGAGTTGCACAAGAAGGCGGTTGAGAAGATTAGGCGATTTGTGACAGAGGAACTGGGGTTAGAGTGGATGGGATTGGCGGATTCGCCTATAACGGGGATGGAGGGGAACAAGGAATTTTTGGCGTGGATACGCTATGGAGTTAGGAGTTAGGAGTTACCTTCTCCCTGCGCTTGCGTTCAA
>CAYJON010000051.1:0-15481 GCA_964371795.1 uncultured Akkermansia sp.
CTTTACAAAACTGGTTGTCGCATGATGCTAAAAAAATATATTTTATATCAATTACTTCATACGCGCCCAGTATGTCATTATTTTTAAATCACGAAACTGATTATGTATCGCTATCTTACGGTGGTGGTACTCTTTTTTCTGGAACTTATGCAAGGAGTCTAGATGATGTAGATTACGATTTTTTCAAATTGATCAACAAATACATTGATTCGCAAAAAGCGACCATACAAAAAATCAATAAAGAAAGTTTACGTTCAGGTTATGGGATCCCCATTTAAGCTATATAGCTAAGTTCGCTTTTCACATCTATCTTCTTTTCAGAATGGATTTTCACAATGGAGGAATCTGTCCTTGACCTTGGGGTGGGTTTTGCGTATAATCTTGCGCGTTATGAGTAATGACGCTAAAAGCTACAAGGATACAATCTTCCTTCCTGATACCACCTTTCCTATGAGAGGTGATTTGACCACTAATGAGCCTAAGAGGCTGGAACGCTGGGAAAATAGCAAGCTTTATGAGCGAATTATAGGCCGCCGCAAGCAAGAGGGCGCACCCACTTTCATTCTGCATGATGGTCCTCCCTTTGCCAATGGTGATGTCCACATGGGCACTGCTCTCAACAAGACTCTCAAGGATCTCATCGTGAAGAGTAAGAGCATGGCTGGCTACTACACCCCCTTTACCCCCGGTTGGGACTGCCATGGTCTTCCTATTGAGGCAAAGGTTGTTAAAGAGCATCAGGGGCTAGCCCCTGCCAAGATTCGCAGCCTCTGCACAGATTTTGCACGCGGTTTTATCGACATCCAGCGCAATTCTTTCCGCCGTCTTGGTATTTTTGCCGACTGGTATAATCCCTACATCACCATGGAGCCCGCTTATGAGGCCTCCATCCTGCGCGTCTTTGCGAAGTTGGTGGAACAGGGTGCTGTCTACCAGAGCATGAAGCCCGTCCAATGGAGCTACGCCCACCACACCGCCCTTGCAGAAGCAGAGGTGGAATACATGGAGGAAACCAGCACAGCTATCTTTGTCTCCTTTGCGATGAATGAGCCTGTATGCGGTATTGACTGCGACATGGTTATCTGGACAACAACACCTTGGACGCTGCCTAGCAATCTCGGCGTGGCGATGAACCCCGAGTTCACCTACGTGATTGCTCGCTACAGCAAGGAAGGCGAAGAAAGCCGTAACTTCATCCTCGTCCGTGAGCTCATGGAGACATTCTGCGAGCGCAGCGGCTGGGTGCTAGAAGAAGAGCTTGCTACCTTCAAGGGTGCGGAGCTGGAGGGCAAGAAGGCTCACCATCCCTTCCTCGATCGCGATAGCCTCATTATCATGGGCAGCTTTGTCACCACGGACACGGGTTCTGGTGCCGTACACATCGCCCCTGGCCATGGTACCGATGACTACAATGTCGGTATGCAGTATGGGCTAGAGATTCTTTCCCCTGTTGATGACAATGGCAACTACACAGCAGAGTGCGGTATACCCGCCTTGGTCGGTCAGCATGTCTTTAAGAGCAATGAGCACATCATTGAGATGCTGGTAGAGCGTGGTCGCATGCTGGGTCGTGAGGAGTTTTCCCACCAATACCCCCATTGCTGGCGTTCCAAGACCCCCATCATCTTCCGCGCGGTCAAGCAGTTCTTCATCAGCATGGAAAAGCTGCGTCCCGTCGCCCTCCAAGAAATCGAAAAAACACAGTGGCTGCCCGCATGGGGTCAAAACCGCATTGCGAGCACTGTAGAAGCACGTCCCGACTGGTGCATCAGCCGCCAGCGCACATGGGGTGTACCACTTCCTGTGCTATTTGATGAGCAGGATAAGCCTGTGCTCGACACGGCCATCATCGGCAAGATTGCTGACCTTGTAGAGCAAGAAGGAACAAATATCTGGTTCGAACTCAGCGATGAGGAACTATGCGCCCGCCTCGGTCTGCCCGCAGGTCTCAAGAAGGGTAAGGACACTCTCGACGTCTGGATTGACTCAGGTTGCTCCCATGTTGGTGTGTTGGAAAACACCACTGACCTACATGCCCCCGCTGATCTCTATCTGGAGGCCACTGACCAGCATCGCGGTTGGTTCCAAAGCTCCCTCATGCTCTCCTGCGCATGGCGTGGTGTTGCTCCCTACAAGGCAGTGATGACACATGGCTTTGTGGTGAACCAAGATCGTACCAAGCTATCCAAGAGCGCGCAGGGATCTGGCAAGCCCACGGCTGCCCACTACTTCTACGACAAATACGGTGCTGACATTGTGCGCCTTTGGGTCAGTAGTGTGGACTGGCAGCATGAGGTGCCCTTCGGTGAAAATCTCTTCAAGCAAATCACAGACCCCTACCGCCGTTTGCGCAATACGCTGCGTATCCTTCTCGCCAACCTCAAGGGTTACGAGGGACAGCAGCCCACGCAGCTAGAGCCTCTTGATATGTGGATTTTGGAGCGCGTCAACGCCCTCATCACCGAGGTGAAGGCTGGCTATGAGGCCTATGACTTCCGCCGTTGCTTTACCGCAATCAACCTTTTCTGCACTAATGAGCTCTCTGCGCTTTACATCGACATCACCAAGGACAGTCTCTACTGTGATGCCGCTGATTCCGCACGCCGCATCAGCAAGCAATTTGCCCTCAGCCGCATCTTTGATGCCTTGGTAAAGCTGCTCGCGCCCATCCTTGCCTTCACGGCAGATGAAGCATGGGAGCACGCGGGTAATAGCGACTCTGTGCATGAGCAGGACTTCCCCACGGCAGATCCAGCTTTTGACAAGGGCTACACAGCTATCTTTGACCGTCTCCAGCAGTTGAAGAGCACCATCCAAATTGCTATTGAAGCACGCATCAAGGAAAAGGCCTTTACCAAGAATAATGAGGCCTCTGTCACCCTCGTCCTCCCCGAAGGAGAGCAGGAGACGGTTCTTGATTTGCTCAATGACGCAGACTTTGCGAAGGAGTTCTTCATTGTCTCAGAACTCAAGCTGAGCAACGGTGCAGAACTATCTGCCCTAGTAGAAAAAACACAGTACCCCATGTGTCCCCGCTGCCGCCGCTACGAACCAGCAGTCAATGTTGACTGTCTCTGCGCGCGCTGTGCAGCTGTCATGCAAGGTTAAAATAACTCACAACACACTCCTATCTCATGAGGCCAAATAATCCACCCGTCATTGGCATCCACATGGATGGTAATAGCATTGACTTTGCGGTCATTCACAATGACACCGTGATCATGCGTGCTGATGCAATGGTTACATCCGACTTTCCCACGCCGGATGCAGCTATTGCAGAGATAGGACATAGACTCTTAGAGCTCAAAGAAATATTCCCATCTGTCAAGGCAGTGGGAATGGGGCTCACGGGTTTTGCTGACTTTGAGGAAGGTACTGTCCACTCCCTCAGTGGGGTACCCGGTTGGCATGATATACCTATCCGCCGCATCCTCACAGAGATTTCTGGTCTACCTGCCACCATTGACAACGACGCCAATTGCTTTGCCTACGCCGAATGGAAAATGGGTGCAGGATATGGGATGGACAATCTAATCTGCCTCTCATTGGGACAAGGCATTGGTTCTGGCATCATTGCTAATGGGCAATTCTTACGCGGTCACATGGGTGTCGCGGGGGAAATTGGACAAAGCTGCATTGATTACCAAGGACGCGTTGGTCACTACGGTAACAGGGGGGCAATTGAAAGCTACATTGGCACGGCTACCCTTGCGCGTGATGCCAGCATGGCCTATGCCGCAGCTGGTATCTACCACCCAGAGGAAGAATGCACCGTGGAGCTTTTGGCAAACTACGCCTGCGATGCTTGTCCTGTTGCTACACGTATCTGGGATGATGCTGCAAAAATGCTCGCCTCCTGCCTCACCAACTGCTGTTACATCCTCAATCCAGAGGGCATCATCATAGGTGGTACTCTGGCACGGGCTGGGGATTCTCTCATCATCCCTCTCAAACGCGCCCTACGTAGCCAGCTTTTTGATACCTACTTTGACGCCCTTGAGGTGCTGCCCGCTAGCTTTGGTGATGAGGCTGGTATCATTGGCGCAGGACGACTAGCACTTGACACCCTGCGCAGCTTGGAGCGTGAGTAAAGCATCATCAGCCAAGGGAGAAGCACGCCTCTGCACCAGTCTACAACTGGAAGAGCAGGAGGCGGCAGACTTCCTGCATGCTCTCCATGCAGGTCTATGCTCTCGACAGGCACTGGTTTTGACAGAGCGCGCCCCTGCGGACTACCGCCCGCCCTTCGCCTGCGTAGAAAGCGATGAGTATGATTGGCTGCCTCCACGCTGTTTTGTCCCACTTGACCCAGAGCTGAGACCATCTCTTTTGGAAGACTACGCGCGAGGTTACTACTACCTCTTGGATCTCTCTTCCTGCTGGGAGAGCGTCGCCCTCAGTCAAGTCCCCTCACCTGCTAGCAGTCTGGACGTCTGCGGTGCACCGGGTGGCAAGAGCATGCTGACGCTGGCGCGTTATGGACTGCTACCAGATCATGTGTGCAACGAGGTGCATGCTGGAAGGCGCGGTATACTCAGAGAAAATTTACAACGTGCAGGCTATGAATCCCTGCGTGTGACAGGTCTACGCCCCGACCAGTGGGGGAAAAGCGGCGAAAGCTTCGACTTACTCCTTGTCGATGCCCCATGCAGCGGTCAATCTCTGCTGGCAAAGGGCATCAAGAACCCTGGCTGTCTGGGCAGCTCCATGGTGAATGGTAATGCAAAGCGTCAGAAGGGCATTCTCCTTTCCCTGCTCCCCTGCCTCAAGGCAGGAGGCTACCTGCTCTACACGACCTGCACCTACACCCCAGAGGAAAATGAAAAGGTCATGGCCTACCTGCTCAAACGCCACCCAGAGCTGCGCGCCCTAGACATCCCAGCCCTTGCACGTTTTCGCTCTCGCCTCAGCAGCTTTCCCAGCTACCGCCTCATGCCCACTGATGGCTTTGGTGCAGGTGGCTTTACCTGCCTTCTACAATCGATTTAATCATCATGAAACAACAAGAATTTTTCTCCATAGAATCCCTCAAAGCCATCATCGAGCAGCATCAAGTCCAACAAGCTTTGCTGTTCACAGGCAAGAGAACATTTGCTCTCTACAAGGATTTAATCCTGCCTCACCTTCCATGCGATTTTGATAAATGCGACAACTTCGACGCTAACCCCAAAAAGGATCAAGCAGACGAAGCAATGGCGAAGTACAATCCTGATAAATATCAAATCATCATTGCACTAGGCGGTGGTAGCGCGATGGACTTTGCCAAGCTCTACAAGTACTTCACCCAATCCAACCTCCCCCTCGTGGCCATTCCCACAACAGCGGGCACGGGTAGCGAAGTCACGCAATTCGCAGTCTATTACGAAGATGGTGAAAAACAAGGACTAGATGACGCCTGCGTCTTGCCTACCTACTCCATCCTCGATGCAAAATTCCTCTGGCATGCCCCCACCTATCTCAAGGCATGCAGCGCCATTGACGCATATTGCCAAGCCATAGAAAGCTATTGGGCTGTCGGCGCTACAGAAGAAAGCAAGCACTACGCGAAGCAGTCTATTCTACTAGCAAAGCAGCATATTGAAAACTTCGTCCTTTCCCAAAACGAAGAAGCCTGCCACGGGATGGCACTTTCATCCAACTGGGCGGGCAAGGCCATCAATATCTCTCGCACCACAGCGGCACATGCCTTGTCATATAAAATCACCTCACTCTACGGAGTACCCCATGGTCATGCCGTTGCGCTTTCCATGGCAGATCTTTTTGAGGCCAATCTGCACTGTGATAGCGAATACTGCCAAGATGAACGCGGTAACGACTATGTAAAAAGCTGCATGCAAGAGCTGCTCGATATGCTAGGCATTACAGATTTCAGAGCTTATTGGCTCACACTCATGAAGAAGATTCAACTCTCTACCGATTTCAATGAACTTGGTATCAAAGATAAGGACTATCTCATTAGCAGTGTCGATCAAAACAGACTCAAAAATAATCCCAAGATACTCACAGAGGATTTACCCCTTTTCTGGAAAAACTAAAAAAGAGCCTCTCTCCCCTCTACAGAAAAAAGCTCTGGGATGAACCAGAGCTTTTTTCATTTCGTAACATTTATTGAACGAATCAGATAACATCTTTGTTGTTGATGCCGCTGTAGAGCTTTTCAACAATTTGAGCGAAATTCTTCTTTTCGTCTTCTTCAAGCTCTTGAAGGATGTTTTTGAAATCCTTAGTCAGCTTGGTGGAAAGTTCGGAAAAGACGGATTTTCCCGCGTCAGTCAAGCGGATATGTACCGCGCGACGGTCTGCTGGATTGGGGCGGCGCTCAAAGTAACCTCTAACAACCATTGTATCTACAAGAATGGAAGTAGCGGGTACAGTCATCTGAAGACCTGTGGAGAGCGTTTTCAAAGAAACACCCTCAGGAGTCTTATCGGTCAGAAGCTTGAGAAGGCGAATCGCACTGCTCTGACGCACAGTGAGTTTTGTTGTCTTCTGCTTCGTATTGCTTTTCAGACTACTGTCTTTAACGCTTTTGCGCCGAAGTGCATCAACGATGAACAGTAGTTTATTCAATAAATGGGTGTTGGGGGATGTTGTCAATGACATGACCTCATTGTAATAAATAATTTATTTATGTCAAGCGGTAACTTTTAACATTTTTCTCAAATATCTCATTTTCAACAATTAAAAAATTAAAAAAATGTTAGAATATCATTTTTTTGTATGATAATTTTGTTATTTTGATAAATATCCTACTTTTTTACTGTGATTTCAGATGCGTTAGCATCTTTCAATTTTGCTCGTATGTCACTGAGATGTAGCTCTAAAGAATGAACCGATATAATTACCTCCCATGCAGATACAATTAAAGAACTTAATAAACAAAGCAAGGCAAAACCAAAGAGGCAGATGGATGTGGTTTCAAATCCCACGTAAATCAAAAACATTGCTAATACACAGCTGATTAGGCTAGCGAGTCCCAAAAGCTGCATGGCGCGTACTAAATGTAACCTTTTATAAAGATTTTGTAATTGACGTAAATAGGTGTGGCAAGCGGGGCAGCTTTCGAGCTGTTCTTTGAGAGAACGCACCAGAGCTGCATAGGCTAAGAAGCGATTAGTAAAGGCCAGCAAAATCAAAGAAATAGCCGAAAAAATCAAAGCGGGTGTGGTGATATCGTACATAATGATTCAAGGGCATTGAGTATAGCATAAAAGAAAGCATTCCTCAAATGATACACGCGTCAGCATGGACGTAGGGGATCTATTTTGTCAACAGAGAACACATGCGTTTGACCTTTGCACCAATTTATATTATAGTAGGCAGCGAAGCGATACATATTATGAGAACAGCCACGTCAAAACGCACCACGGGAGAAACCGACATTGCCTTGGAAATTAACTTGGATGGCACAGGCTGTGCCGCCATTGCAACGGGTCACCCATTTTTTGACCACATGCTGCATCTCTTTGCACGTCATAGCCTCATGGATGTCACATTAAATGTGCAGGGTGACTTAGAAGTCGATGCCCACCACACCATAGAGGACACAGCTATTGTCCTAGGCGAGACCATGGCACGCGCCCTAGGTGACAAGAGAGGCATCAACCGCTACGGTCATGCCTACCTACCCATGGATGAGACACTATGCCGTGTTGTGGTTGACCTCTCCAACAGACCCTACTTGGAGTTCCGTGTTGATCCCAGCCTACCAGGTGCCCCCAACATGCCCATGAGCCTCGTGGAGGAATTCTGCCGTGGACTGATGAACAACCTGCGCTGCAACCTGCATATAGAGGTATTCTACGGTCGCGATGGTCACCACATCATTGAGGCTATTTTCAAGGGCATGGCCCGCGCTCTGCGTATCGCCATGGAGCAAGATGTGCGTCAAGCTGGCATGATACCCTCAACGAAAGGTGTGCTCTAAGATGAAGCTAGGCATCATTGACTACGGCGCGGGCAACTTGCAAAGCGTTCTCAATACCTTTTTGGCAGCTGGACAGGTAGCTGAACTCATACGCAGCCCCGAAGACTTGGAGGGCATCACCCACCTAGTCTTGCCAGGTGTGGGTGCTTTTGGTGACTGTGGGCGTGCTCTCAGAGAGCAAGGGCTCGATAACTCCATCAGAGAATGGATAGCACAGGACAGACCCTTTCTCGGCATCTGTGTGGGCTACCAGATTCTTTTTGAATCAGGTGAGGAAAGCCCCGGTGAAGCGGGTCTAGGCATTTTTGCAGGGCATGTGAAGCGTTTTTCTAGCACAGAGCTAAAAGTCCCGCACATGGGTTGGAACAATCTTCAACTTTCAGACGAAAGCGACCCCATCTGGGAAGGCATAGGACAATGGGGCTTTCTCTACTTCGTCCACTCCTTCTTCCCCGTACCAGAAGACAGCTCCCTAGTGAGTGCGAGGACAGAGTATGGAGAGACCTTCGCCGCTGCGATAAGGCGTGGGAGGCTGGTGGCAACGCAGTTCCATCCCGAAAAAAGTCAAAAGCTGGGCATACAGCTACTCAAAAACTTCTTAACTCTTTAATCTAGAAAAAAAGACTCTGTGATCAGCATTCTTGATAGATATATTCTGCGCCAGCTAATCGTGGTAACAGTACTCGGGGTTCTCTCCCTGACTGCGCTGTTGCTACTGGGGCAGATATTCCAAGAATTGCAGAGCCTCTTGGTGGAAAGCGGCGCACCTGCCAGCATCGTGCTGGAGTTTATGGTGCAGGTCATCCCCTTTTCGCTAACCTTTTCTGTCCCTTGGGGATTTTTGACAGCGGTGCTTCTCGTCTACGGTCGCTTGGCTGCGGATAATGAACTTACTTCCATGCGCATGGCTGGATTGAGCCTCTGGAGACTCAGCATGCCCGCCATTGTGCTAGGTCTTGCCTTTTCTGCGCTCTGCTATTATATCAATATAGAGGTAGCCCCACGCGGAAAGCAAGCCATGAGCGACCTAGTCATCAAGGCCGCGCACACTGACCCAAAAAAACTCCTCAGCGCAAACCAAACGGCCATCAAGATAGGAGACGGGCGACTCTACTTAGAAAAACGCGTAGAAGACACCATCTACGGACTCCACGTCTATCCCGATGGCGCAAAGGACATGGGTTTTGCCTCCATGCATGCGCAGCGGGCAGAGATAGGCGACTTTGATCGCGAGACACGTCAAATAGAGCTCACCCTCTACGATGTCACCATAGAGCGACGCGATGAGAAGACCTCCGACCTGTCCCTCATCAACAAAATGCCTCTCAAAATTGATGTCCCTCTCAATCAACAAAGGCGACTCAAGGACAACAGATTCACCAATGAGGAAATCGCGGAAGCCTTAGCCAATTTCTACGCCATTGAGGATATAGATCTCCCTCTCATGCAAAAGCTGGCAAAGCAAGCAAGCCTGCAAAACAGCTTTCCCGCAGCAGCTAGTCTTTGGAGCACCGCCCTCAATGATGTCACCTACTACAAAAGAGGCATGAGCAAGAAGGTAGAACGCGCCTTTCAAACAGAGCCGACAAAGCGCGCATCCTTTGCGGTTTCTTGTATCATTTTCTCCCTCATAGGCGTCCCCCTTGCCATCACAGCACGCCGCCGCGATACCTCCACGGGCTTTGCTCTGGGCATCTTGGTAGCCGCTCTTTACTTCATGGCATTAGTACTCTGCGAGATTTCTCGCAAATCATCAGGATGGATTCCCTATGTCGTACTCTGGCTACCCAATGTCTTGGGCATCATCTACGCCCTATACCTCCACGCCCGCGCCCGCTACAGAGGATAAAATAGATAACTTCTAATTTCTCACATTAGCTTAGAGAATTTAGAAATTCTCTATGGTAAATCATAGCACATCAGAGCATGCTTCTTGCCCGTGTCGAAGACGTAAATTTTTCTCCTCTTTTCATCAAAAACAACATCGCTCTCCATATCAAGCAGATTTTTCTCTAACCAGTGATAAGAGGCATCGTTCAACACAACTTTTGAGGTACCTAGGCAAATATAACTTGACTTTCACCTTTTGATGAACTATAAATAATCAACATTTAATAAATATTGTTATGAAAAAATTACTTAACCACACACTCCTCACTCTCAGCAGCCTTGTTCTGGGGTTCGCACCAGGCTTCGCCGGCGATTATTCGAATTTTTATATCTTCGGCGATTCGCTCTCTGATGCAGGCAATACGCAGAATGGTAAAGAACTTAATGACGGAGGTCGTTACTCCAATGGACCGGTTTGGAATGAATACCTCGCCACCTTGCTCGGTATGAGCGTCCCCACCAAGTCAACCCTCCACACCGCGGGGGAAACACCAGAGGCAGGGCACACGAACTTTTCCTATGGTGGCGCGGTCACCAACAATCAATTCCCTTCTCTTTTCATCCCCAGTGTCACAAAACAAATCAATGATGAAACACTAGGATTTAGACGCTACGGCACAAACTTTGCCTCAAACGACCTCGTTGCCATATGGGCAGGTGCTAACAACCTTATTTTATCCCAATCGCTCACAGAGCATGTACACTACACAGAGGCCGCCGAAGAAGCCGCTCAGGAAATGCTCACAAACGTTAACAGTCTCATTAAGTTCGGAGCACAAAACATCATCGTTTTCAATCTACCAGACATAGGCATCACTCCCGAATATGCAGGCAACCCCGAGGGAGCGGCCAATGCCACCCTGTTTACGAACACTTTCAATAGTCTATACAGCTCTGGCTTAACAAATATTCAAATAGCCTCACCACAGGTGACATTCACATCCATTGATATTTTTACATTATTTAATGATATACTCGAAAATCCCAATAGCTACGGACTGACAGAAACACAGACCACTCTTCTGACAGCTTATGCCGCCGATCCCAATATTGACCAAAGTCAATATCTTTTCTATGATGAGGTGCATCCCTCCACCGCCATGCACAAAATCCTTGCCAATAAGGTCTATCAGCAGCTCGTCCCAGAACCCAGCACTGTTACGCTGAGCCTCCTTGCACTGACAGGCTTGCTCGCCCGCAGAAGGCGAAAGGCAGCAGCATAAATATAAGCTTTAGTGCATTTTTTCAAGCCCTGCTCTCTTCTTGAGCGGGGCTTCTATTGTAATTTTGAGCACGCAATTTTTGGAAAGCTCAGACTATTTCATTCTTATATTTTCAATTTGAAAATATGCTCATTTTCTACTACAGTATCAAAGATAAAGTGCAATTTTTTCAGCAACTTGACTGATGCCACGTTTTCAATTTCTACACCTGCTTTAATGGTTTTTATACCTTGTTTAGCTAGGTACTGAATAAGTGCGGAAATAACTTCTAGAGCATAGCCTTGTCTGGCTTTCTTCGGCGATATTGTGTATCCTATCCAGCAAGTGTCGTTTTCTTGTTGTAAATAGATATCGCCAATCAATCCATCGCTAACTCTACAAATTATGGCGACTTGCATGCCATCATAAATGCTTGCAGGGCGAAGCAATGCAAGCGCGTAATCTTCTTTTGTTAAACCTTTAAAACCTTGATATTTCATCCACTCTAAGTCATTGCGATATTCAATAAAGGCATCTAAAAGTTGCTCATTAAAGCTGCATAAATAGCAACGCTCTGTGATCAGGTTCGCTAAATTCATTTTATCCTATTTGTTTGGAGTTTGCAGATAGTAATCATACCTTCATGGCTAATGTTCTCAGAAAAGCTTGTGCTTACTTGATGAAGCGCGATGCAATCATGCCAGTATAGGCCATTTTTATACTCCTACCCCTTGTTTTAACTCCTCCTCACGTAGTTTTGAAAGCTTTGCCATTAGATCAAAAACTTGACGCTCAAGAAGGCTTTCGTTTAGCCCCATCAGCTCGTGCTTTTCCAAAAGAAATAGGTTGAGCTTTAATTCTAAAAGCATCATCTTTTTAGGGCCTATCAGGCCGTTTAAACAATTAAGCTTCAATATTTGAATTTGGGCTTCCAAATTGCCTTTGATTTCGGTAACGAGAGATCTCTTCTTTTCTTCAATCCTTAGACGAGATGGGGCACTTATATCAATATAATCATTTAAATTTAATATACTCAGCTGTGACTCCAGCACAGAAAGCTGAACATTGAGCACATCAAGTAGATTGAGCACTCCTCCCTTTAGGCCAGCTTCAGCTTGCTTGATTAATGCTTTGCCAGCCGACTCTACTAATTTTTCGGACTGAACCAACTCTTGATGATTTCCCTTGTTCAGAGCATCTCCTTTTCCCTCTCCCTTTACCACACCATTAAGTACAAATGCAGTGGAAATTATCGATACACAATATTTCACTTTTTTCATATTCATTTCTCAAATATTTCATGTTTATGTTATATTATTATAGATGATTATAGAAGTAAAAAATATGAATCTTTACGATATAAGAAACTGTGAAAAAATGAGCTTGCATTATCATCTATTTTATTTAAAATAGAGGCAATGCGTACAAATCTAACTCCTCTATCTAGCCTAGGTCTCACTTTGGCATGCCTAGTCACTGCTAGTCAAGCAGCAGAACAAAAACCTAACCTCATTGTCATCATGTGTGATGACTTGGGCTATGCGGACGTGGGCTTCAATGGTTCTCGTGAGATACCTACACCTAATATTGATAGGATAGCCAAGGAGGGCGTACGCTTTGATAGCGGCTACGTGACCTACTCCGTCAGTAGCCCCAGTCGCGCAGGGCTCATAACGGGGCGTTATCCTCAGCGATTTGGTTATGAGCGCAATCCCATCTACAGACCTGATGAGCTGAACATAGGGCTGCCACTCACTGAAATGACCATAGCAGAATCCCTCAAAAAGGCAGGCTATACCTCGGGTATCATAGGTAAATGGCATCTAGGCGCGCACCGCAAAAATCATCCCTGCAATCGCGGGTTTGATGAGTTTTATGGACATCTAGGGGGCGGTCACCATTATTTCCCCCATCAACTCATCCATCCCAATAGCTACGAGATACACAATGAGTCCAAGAGCTACGCCACCCACATCATGCGCAACCATGGGCATGTCAAGACAAGTGAGTACCTCACCGATGAGTTTTCCCGCGAGGCGCAGGAGTTTGTCGAAAGGCACAAGGACAAGCCCTTCTTCCTCTACCTAGCCTACAACGCACCGCACACGCCCATGCAGGCAACACCGAAGTATCTCTCACGCTTCCCTGACCTCAAGGGGCGCAGAAAAACCTATGCTGCCATGGTCAGTGCCGTGGATGATGGTGTGGGTGGCTTGCTCAACAAGTTGGATGAGCTCAAGATAGCTGACAACACCATTGTTTTCTTCCTCTCCGATAACGGAGGCCCAGAGCCCCACAATTCCTCCGACAATGGCGTGCTGCGAGAGGGGAAATCCAGCAGCTACGAGGGTGGCTTCCGCGTCCCCTTTGCCATGAGATGGGGCAGCAAAATCAAGGCGGGCATGGACTACAAGTATCCCATCACCTCACTGGATATTTTTGCAACCATTTCTGCGCTGAGCAAATCTCCCACCGCAAAGCCACTAGACGGTGTGAACCTCATCCCCTACCTCACAGGTGAAAAGAGTGGTCCTCCACATGAATATATCTACTTGCGAAAGCTGGATGAAGGACGCTATGCCGTCAGGCATCATGACTACAAGTTGCTAGTCTTTGGCAAAAAGAAGCAGTACCAAGAGCTCTACAACCTAGCAGAAGACATAGGCGAAAACAATAACCTGATTAAGGAAGAGGTCGAAATTGCCGCCAAAATTGACAAGGAGCGACTCAAATGGGACAAGGAACTCATCGACCCTGTTTTTGATGGCTTGGGTTCTGAACGCAAGAAAAAGCAAGACGAAAAAGACAGGCTGGAGCAACAGAAAAAGAAGCAGCAGCAAAAAAAGAATTAACAAGATTGCCTAAATAAAACTTGGGGCTAGGTAGACTCTTAGCCCCTGCCCCAAGTGTTGCTAGCTCATGATGAGCCGCGCTTGCTTACTTGATCCAAGGGGCGAGGAAGTCCGCCACGGGTTTTCCGCTCTCTATATGCAAGAGCAAGGAGGTACCAAGTACCGCAGCGTTAGGCTGCGCGTCTTCTGGCAAGCTATTAAGTTGCTCTGGCACGGAAAGACCAAAACCAATACTCAAAGGCGTGTCTCCAAAGGCTTTGCGGGCACGGCGCATGGTTGCTGTCACCTCATCAATATCTTGGTCGTTATGCCCTGTTGTCCCCATCACAGAAACCACATAAACAAAACCACGCGTGTAGGGGGCATACTGTTGCATGCGCTCAAGGCTGGTATTGGGTCCCACGAGTGTTATAAGAGCAATCCCCTGCGCATCGAGGGCTTCGCGCACTTCAGCTGATTCTTCTAGCGGTAGGTCGGGAATAATGAAGGCACTCACCCCTGCCGCTGCTGCATCGGCAGCTAGTAGTTCGAAGCCGTATTGCATGAAGGGGTTGAGGTAGCCCATGAGCACGATTTTTGCTTTGTACTGCCCTGCACGCTCCTTAAGTCCATCAAGAACCCATTTGAGTGAAACCCCCTGCGCAATGGCATCGTGGCTTGCACGTTCAATCACTGGACCATCAGCCACGGGGTCTGAGAAGGGAATCCCTACTTCAATAATGTCTGCCCCCGCAGCATCAATCTCTTTGAGTTCATACCAAAAGCGCCCCGTATTGGGAAAGCCTGCGGTAATGTAGGGGATGACGGCTTTGCGGCCTGCGGCATTGGCTTGGCGAATAGCATTTTCCATAAAAATAATAATGTGAGGGTCTTTAGTCGAGGGAGATGTGTTGCATGACGTGGTTAAGGTCTTTATCACCACGCCCCGAGAGATTGACAAGCACTTTGCTACCAGATGCAATCTCATCGGTATGGTTGAACACCCATGCCAAGGCGTGGCTTGACTCCAGCGCGGGGATGATACCCTCTTCGCGTGTGAGGCGTTGGAAGGCGTCGAGCGCCTCGTGGTCATAAGCAATACCGTAATGGGCGCGACCAATGTCGTTCAAATAAGCATGCTCTGGGCCTACACCAGGGTAGTCCAAACCAGCAGAAATAGAAGCGGAGTCATCAATTTGACCATTATCATCTTGTAACAAGTAGGTGAGTTCACCATGCACCACCCCAGGGCGACCATAGTTGATGGCGCAAGAGTTCATGCAACCAGGTTCACCTGTGCCGCCAGCTTCTACGCCGACGAGTCGTACGCCTTCATCCTCCACAAAGGGGTAGAGCATCCCAATGGCGTTTGAGCCACCACCTACGGCAGCTACCACCACATCGGGCAGACTGTGCGCTTGCTCTAGCATTTGGCGACGTGCCTCTATACCAATCACCTTCTGCAAATCGCGCACTAGCGTGGGGAATGGGTGCGGACCCGCAGCCGTACCGAAAACGTAGTGGGTGTCTTTTTGGCAAGTAATCCAGTAACGCAGGGCTTGGTTAATGGCGGCCTTGAGCGTACCTGTACCATAGGCCACAGGCACTACCTCTGCCCCAAGTAACTTCAT
>CAYJON010000052.1:0-15469 GCA_964371795.1 uncultured Akkermansia sp.
AATAACCCAATTTAAACTATCATTTCAACTAAATTCTCTATGTGTCGCATTTAATTGCAATTCACAACGCTGCGGCAGTACAGAGAACGCAGTTGCTAGATCTATCCATTCGCTCTATAACACGTGCTGCTTGGATCATTCTGCTGCTAGCAGATCGGGATAAGCAAGCGCGATTCGTTTTAAATCAATTCGGTACAAACCACAAGGACTTTCGGGTATGAGCACTTGGGCATCTATAGCTTCTTGCAAATAGGGAGGCAGCTGATCGTTATAATAATAGTTCAACTCAAAGTCTCTTACGTAGTACATAAATTGGCGACAAGATTGTATATTAGTCGGGTAATGATAAAACGCAAGTCCAGAAAGAGCAGCAAACTTCGGACAAGAAAGATTATTAGAATCAGCGGCGCAAATTTTTGCATCCTTATTAACCCGTAGTATATGTTGCTGCACGGATGCTTCGTGAGCGGATAGCGTCATTTTATGTGACAAATTATGCTCAAAATTATTTTTTGGTATAATCAATTGCTTTATAACGCTATTAGATAATAATTTTATTTCATATAAATGATACAATGATAGCGAGATCATACACAAAGAAATAGAGGCATAATATCGCCATCGCAGACATCTCATCATCAAAAATACACTGAGCATGAAAAATGAGATGTAAGGGGCATAGTAGCGTTCATTAAAAAAGAAACGCACGCTAATTATCAACAGAATAACGCATAGCGAAAAAAAAGAAATCAATGCGATCGCTCTATTGATACGACAGGTATAAAAAGCCTTACCTTGTTTAATACTAATAATGAGTCCTATAACAAACAATAAAGGAAGATAATACTGTCCTATCACATAACGCCCCAATTCCTTGCACATGGAGTAGCTTTGGAAAAACATATAATATGCCCAGTCCCTAGGATGGGTAAAGATCGTTTCGGGGGGCATTTCTGATGAAAAATACGTGGTCGTACGAGTGTCAGGAATGTTGATGAGTCTTTGCCCATTATCCGTGATAAAGATATGATCAAAATGAACTATGGAATAAAGCATCCAGGGCGCGATGAGCAAAAAACAAGAAAACACAGCGAAGCAAGCAGATTTATAGTGCCTCTTGCTTATTGCATACAGAATATAAAAAAACATCGCAGAGCCAGTAAATGCTACAAAGTCAAACCGTATCATCAAGCCCATGCCCAAGAGGGCACCTATAGCCAAGGCTCTCCTCGTAATCAATAGCTGCGCCCAATCATTTCGACAGGTGAGAAGTATGCTAAACAGTGATAGCATAATAGGAAAAATAATGACTGTACTCCCGCCCTTTTGCACTTCGTTAGTGAAATAGAAAAACAAGGTGATAAGCATCGTCACAAATGGCCAGAGCCTTGGTGCCTCCACTTGACAAAAAATGCGCTTTATCAACAAGGCTGAAATAAGCAAAGCTGCGAAATTACTAACCAAATAAGCAAAAATACCCCACTGCGTCAACTGCCACGCAATAAAAACAAGCAAGGTTAGCATATAAGGAAAACCCATACCATAATGCGTATCGATATAATTCTGTCGAACAAAATCTATACGATTAAAATCCGTCATGTAGCTTTGTGCGTAACTATTAATCTGCCATGCATCAAAATAGGGATTTTCATGGAAAGCCGAATAGCAAAACAGAA
This sequence comes from uncultured Akkermansia sp., assembly GCA_964371795.1. Lineage (GTDB taxonomy): Bacteria > Verrucomicrobiota > Verrucomicrobiia > Verrucomicrobiales > Akkermansiaceae > Akkermansia. The sequence goes on from CAYJON010000052.1 coordinate 1,677, forward strand.
TATATATGAGTGAATATGCGCTGCTCCCTGCTAGTCGCTGCGTCAGTGATAATTCCCTATTGGGAGAAAGAATAGAATATAAAAACAGAGCAGCTGGCACGCAAATAATCAATGGAGATGCGTTAGACCCTACCACCAGACACATCACGATGGGGATAAATAGCACAAGCGAGCTTATCAAAGTCGCCTTATTTCCAATTACTTTCTGATTACGCATCAATATCGTCAAGCCTAGTGAAAGAACAGCCGTCCCGAAAAAACTCTCCCATTCTAGTAGGCTTAAAAATGTTATCCCCTGATAAAAACTAAGCCATACGCTCCAAATAGCCAAAAAAAGCAATAAATTAAGCAGTATTTTTTTTCTATAAATCATATGGTTTTTATCGTATATTAATTTCCATTTTATTTTCCTAGGCAAAATTGGGAGAAGATGACGCCCAATAGTTCTTCTGTGTCGATGCGTCCTGTGACTTCTCCGAGGCTATCAAGGGCTTCTCGCAATTCTAGGGAGCTAAATTCTGGCGAGACGCCCATGGCTATGGAGTCTCGCGCGGATAGCATGTGCTCTCTCGCGGCTTGGAGGCTCTGTCGGTGGCGTAGGTTGATGGCGGCGTAGTTTTGCGCCTGTGCTCCCTGTATCACAAAGAGTTGTGTGATGCGTGCCTCCAGTTCTGCTCTGCCTTGTCCTTCTATACAGGAAAAGTGTATCACGTCCTGCCCTTGCTGTGCCTGCCAATGGGGGTGCAGGGGGCTGTCACATTTGTTGATGATGAGTAGTAACGGGGTAGTGCTTTCCTCCACAGGGCTTGGGGCTGGGGGCTGTGTGCCATCGACTACATGTAGGATGAGGTCTGCTTGCGCGCGTGCTTCAAAGGCTCGCTGCATTCCAGCGCGCTCTATGCGGTCATTGCTTTCATGTATGCCTGCTGTATCGATGAGTCGCAGGGAAAGTCCTCCTAGGTTGACTTGCTCTTCTATGGTGTCGCGTGTTGTGCCCGCTACTTCGCTTACTATGGCGCGTTGGTAGCCCACTAGGCAGTTGAGGAGGCTGGATTTTCCCGCGTTGGGTGCGCCTATGATGGCGGTACGCAGGCCTTCTCGTAGTATGCGTCCTTCATCGGCGGTGGAGAGCAGTTCATCCAACTGGGCAATAATTGTCTCTACGCCCTGTGCTAGGCTTTCCATGCTTTCGGGGCTGATATCTTCTTCTGGAAAGTCGATGTAGGCTTCTAGGTGGGCGAGGTGTAGCAGGAGTTCTTCCACCATTAAGGTGACTCGGCGGCTGATTGCTCCGCCCAGTTGGTTTTGTGCCGCACGCAGGGCTAAATCAGAGCCAGCGGCAATCACGTCCATGATGGCTTCTGCCTGTGTGAGGTCAAGTTTTCCATTTTCAAAGGCGCGTTGGGAGAATTCTCCTGGCTGCGCCATCTGGGCACCGCAGGAGAGTAGTCTTTCCATGAGGCGGCGGACGACCAGCATCCCACCGTGGCAAGAAATCTCCACCACGTCCTCGCCTGTAAAGCTAGCAGGCGCAGCAAAGTAGGTGGCAACGACTTCATCAAGCACTTCTCCTTCTTCGGAATAGAGGCGCGAAAAGCTTGCCTCGCGGGGGCGTAGTTGCTTTCCACCCGCGCAGGTCGCAAAAATAGTTCTCGCCCCTGCCCCGCTCATGCGGAGAATGGCGAGGGCACCTGTACCAACTGGTGTTGCCAGAGCAAGGATGGTGGACTCATGCTGCATCAGGCTATTATATAAAGAGAACTAAGGCATGGCAATGCTAAACAAAAAAAAGACCCAGTGCGCAGGGGCGCGCGGCTTCTCTGATTTTTTCTAGCTGCCGCTTTTATCATCACATTTTCATTGCCTAATTTTTCCCTCTTTGCTATACTCCGTAGCGTTAAACCTTGATAAATTACTTATGGCTAAATCCTCGATTCATGTTGCGCTAGAAATTGGTACTCATAAAACGTGTATGGTCGTTGGTGAGATTCGCTCCGATGCCTATGCCGCTATTATTGGTATGGGGGAAACACCCAGTGCTGGCATACGCAAGGGCGAAATTGTCGATCATAGCATGGCCTGTCGCTGTCTCACTGACGCTTGGCAACGCGCCCAAGAACACACAGATGTCGATATTGTCAGAGTCTACGTGTCTGTCACGGGAGAGCATTTCAGCGGGGATAACCACTTCGGTTCTTTCCGCCTCCCCGATCATGAGAAGTTGGTGGATGCCCACCACATGGAGCAGGCGAAGCAGAAGGCTGAGAATGTAGAGATTTCTACCGATCGACTTGTGCTGCACACGATGACAGGGGGGTACCGTCTCGATGGGCGAGAGCCATGCCGCTATCCAACAGGCTTAACAGCAAAAACATTGGATGTTCACAGTCACGTCATTCATGGTCTGCGTTCCATTATTCAAAATACTCTGCACTGTGTGCGCGAGGTTCCTTTGGAGGTGGAGGATGTTATCTTTGCTCCCATTGCAGGGGCTGCTGCTGTGCTGACGCGTCAGCAAAAAGAAGCTGGGGCTCTCTTTATTGATATTGGCGCAGGGACGACAGATTATGTATGCTATGCTGATGGCGATATTGTGGCCTCTGGTTGCATACCAGCGGGTGGTTCGACGATTAACTCCGATATTCAAAAAACCACCGACAATCAAGTCTCTCTGAAGGCGGCAGAGTTATTAAAGCGAACGGAGGGCAATGCCTTTGGCGATATGAAGGATAATTCTCTGGTACATTACCGCGAAGAATTAGGACTGCGCAATACTCATATCAAGCGTGGCTTTCTCAATCGTGTCATCTGCGACCGCCTGACAGATACCTTGCAACGCGTTAAGGCAAAAGTACCAGCCGAGGTGTTCAAGCGTCCTGGCATGGCCGTGTACTTAGCAGGCGGGACTAGCCTGATGCGCGGCATACAGGATCTGGCTCAACATGTCTTTAAGGTCAAGGTCAACGCACCCATGGCCGCAGCGGATGGGGAGGAGTTTGCCTTCATGCGCGATCCTCGCTACTGCACGGTGATTGGGATGATACGTCTGGCACAGCTGGATGATGACAAGGACCATCGCAACAACTCCAATGGGCTGTGGAGGCGTTTTCTGCGATTATTTCAATCGAAACGCTAGTCTCTTTTTCTTTTAATATTTTTACATTTAACTTTTTATTTTATGCTTTCTTACCAATCCGTCGATTCTTCTGAGGAGGGGATTTCCATCATCGCCATGGGCGGTGCGGGGTCTAATATACTCAAGTGCTTTGCCAGTTCAAACGCGGCGCATGTGCGACTTTGCCTCATGGCTCTGGATGAGCGACTGGGTCAGGGCTGCGAACACGCGCTCTTTCTCCAACTAGGCACACAGATCAGCCACGGCATGGGCTCTGGGGGTGACCCAGAACTGGGCGCGCGCGCTGCGACAGAGAGCTCCGAAGCTGTCGATGCACTGCTACGCGGTCAGCGTCTTGTGGTGCTCATTGTTGGGTTGGGTGGAGGCACTGGCTCTGGCGCAGCCCCTGTCGTTGCCGCTAGGGCGCGAGAGTTGGGTGTATTCTTGGTGACAGTGGCTGTGATGCCCTTTGCCTTTGAAGGTCCACGCCGACAGCAGCAGGCGCAGCAATCGCTGGCCGCCCTGCGCCGAGAATCAGATATTCTCTTCTGCTTTGAAAATGACCTCATGGATGATTTGTTTGAATCGCACCATGGCGTGAGAGCTGTCTTTGATGAGGCCAACCGCCTCTTGGCTCGCGCAGCGGCGGCTGTTCCCATGCTGCACAGCACACCTGGTCTCATCCAGATAGGTTTGGATGAGTTACAGCAGGTGCTCTCTGACACAGATAGCCGCTGCCTCTTTGGCTCTGGCAATGCACAGGGGGACAACCGCGCCATACGTGCCGTGGATGAGGCACTGCAATCCCCTCTCCTCAGCTACGGCCGCGCTGTAGAACAGGTTGACCGCCTCATCGTCCACATCTCGGGTTCAGAATCCCTGACCTTACAGGAGGTACGTGATGCCATGGCGCACCTTGCCGCAACAGTTCCCTCACGCGATTTGGACATCTTCCTTGGCACGGCCATTAAAAGCAACATGGGCGATGCTGTACGCGTCACCCTCATTGCCTCCCTACATGAAGAGAGCTACCAAGCCGTGCGCCTAGCAGCCAACACGCCAGATGAGCCAGAACCAGAGCCCATAGCAGAGCCTGTCAGCGACATCATCGCCGCCCCCATTCACCTTGCCACCCTCCCCGAAATGGATCACGCCCTCGCGCCAGAGCTTGAAGAAAAAGTGATAGAAGAGGAAGTCGCAATTGAAGAGCCAATTGTAGAGGAAGTGATAGAAGTAGAGCAGGAAGTAGAGCTAGAACCTGAACCCGAACCCGAACCCGAACCTGAACCAGAGCCAGAGCCAGAACTAAAACCCATGTTTGAAGCTGTTTCTGAACCAGAGCCAAGCCCTGCGCCCAGCCCTGCACCAAAATCAAGCAGCCCAGCCATGGTACAGGGTGACTTGCTCGCCTTTGACGCAAAATCTGTTTACAGTGATGAAGAAGAGACCTTCATCCCGCAGCCCTTTGACGAGAGCAAGGACGAAGACGATGAACTCCCAGACTACGTCCCCAGCGCACTCGCAGATGAGCCCAGCTACTACGACGACAACGACGACCTAGACATCCCCCCTTCCCTGCGTCAACGCAACTAGGATAGAAAGAGCCGCGACCGCCCATATGAACACGCGTCAGTACACCATAGACTACCTCAACCGCCTGATAGAAGGCGGGCAGACGCGCCTGAACTTGGACGAAGAAAGCCGTCTCATCCTACGCCAATGGATGATAGAAGCCAAGCACGGGAAAAAGCCCCCCGTGCAAGCGCCAGCACAAGCAACCCAACCAGCCCAAGCAGACCAAGCAGCACAGCCAGCCGCGCTTGCCCAGCAGGAAAAGAGCCTACTACGCCTCCCAGAGGAAAACGAAGTAGCCCCACCCCCGCGCAACCCTGTATTGGACAACGCCATTTTTCACATTGTAGAAGGCGAAGCGCAGGAAAGATGGCAGCAATTTGAACAGCTTCTCCAGCATTGGAAACCCGCATTAGACCTAGGCAGCCTGAGAAACATCCTCGTCATGGGAGAGGGCAACAAGGCCGCGGATATCATGATGATAGGAGATGCCCCCACGCACAAGGATGAGCAAGCACGACGCCCCTTTGCTGGTGAAGCAGGGGAAAAACTCAACAGCATCCTCAAAGCCATGGGATTAGAGCGGCAGGATATCTACCTCACCCATGCCATCAAGTACAGACCGGCCATGCCGCGTCAGATGACCAACAACAGACCAGCTAATGAGGCAGAGATAGAACTCCTTTTTCATGTATTGAAGGAAGAAATAGCCTTAGTACGACCAAAGGTCATCGTGGCCTTGGGGGTGATAGCGGCGCGTAGTATTTTGCAGCTAGGAAGCATACCCTTATCGGAGTATCAGGCGGAGAAAAGAGCCTATCGCGGTGTGCCAGTTATCGTCACGCAGCATCCCAGTTACCTATTGAGAACCAAGCAAATGGCAGAACGAAGAGCCATATGGGAGGACATGTTACGCGTGATGGAAGAGGCAGAGCTAGAGATTAGCGCAAAGCAGAGGGGCTATTTTTTACCCAAGCCCTAAACACTAGCCAACGTAAAGCTAGGGTGTTTTCTGCTTATTCTTTCTGCTGAAAGGGTTGGTCGCGTCTATGCGCCACTTGATATCCTTTACCTCGCCATGCAGATCTATATGCAGGATGTTACCCGATAGGCTGGTCACTGGAAATAATGCTATGGATAAAATACTCCCTATCTCTGGCTTTAACTCCGCCTGCAAGGTGAGCTGCTCCAGGTTAAGATGCCCTCTCAATGGGACGGTGAGGTTGCTACCTGTTGCCACCAAGTCCTCTGTGTATAGTTTCCCCTGCCCCACTCTGTAGCTACCCTTTGCCGAGGTGAGGCTGTAGCTTGTCAAATGGTTGACACCGGGTACTGCCGATGTGGTGCTGCCTATTAAGTCTCCTGTAATGTTAATTCCCGTGCCTACGGCGTTGCAAAAGCCTGCTAGGGCTTTCTGCGCGTAGTTTTGATCGCTGATGAGTAGGTCTCTTTCAAATCGCGCTAGGTAGCTAGGGAGGTTGGTGATGAGTTCCGAGATGGGGGAGAAGATAGCTAACTCCATGAGTTGCGCATCACGCACCTCTGCCCTACCATAGCCTTCTAGACTCTGTAGCGATGGTCTCGGTGCACGAAAACGGAAGTTACCATAGGCAAGCGCAGGGGAGATTTCTGCATCAAGGCTTTTTCCCACGCTTTGCAGGTTGATGGCGTCTGCCTGCGCAAAGCCGTCAAAGGTAACATTGCCGCCCACAAAGCCTATGCGTAGTGTGAGGTCTGCTACGCCTTCCCAACACTTGGCGTTAAAGCGATCTAGCTGCACATACTCATCGTTGAGGACGATGTAGCCTGTGAAGTTTTGTAAGGGGATGTCTAGGCCTCCTAGTTGGTAGTAGGCTTCTTGCTGGAGGGCTACTTTGATGACACCACTCAGTTTTCCTTCTATGTCCTTGGAGATGGGGAAGGTGCAATCGTCTGCATTGACTTGCATGGGATAGGGGCTGTGTATGTCGCTCATGTAGTCATAGAGAGAGGGGTAGAACATACCCAGCGCATAGGCAGGGTAGACCTCCCCACGCACGTTGCGTATGCGGACGGTGCGGTCTGTTATATCCAGTAGGACTTGGTCGCCCTCTAGGATGCTGCGCCATGTGCCACGTCCCAGTTTTGCTTTTCTAATCCACGGTCCATTGTCTAGCTCTATTCTGGCATTGGTGATGTCTACCTGTGTGAGGTTGTCAATGGGCTTTCCATCGCTGTCTTGGCAGTTGTAGAGGACGTCAACACGTACATGGGCTGTGGCGTTGTGAAAGTGGCTGTAGGGGTTGTTTCCTAGGTCGCGACGGACGTATTCTTTGCCAGTGGGCTTCCCTTGGTTGTCTTTTTGCTCAAATATGCCGCCTAGGACGTAGCCAGCGTTCTGTATGCGCACATCTGTGTCGGCATGGACACGTACTCCTTTGCTGTAGTCTATTTGGGCTTCTATGTCGGTGAGGGTGAACTTGCTGTTACCCTTCCACAGGAAGTCGCGCATGACGAAGTTGGTGTAGTACTCATCCACCATTTCCTTGATAACGGGCAGGGCTAGGGTGCTTTGTGCTTTGACGCTGATTTGCCCTGTACTAGCACCATGGATTTGGGCAGTGAGTTGCCCCTGCTCATGTTTGACCAGCAGTTCGGATATGCCGTATTGGTAGCCACCTGCCTTGTTGCGGTAGATGCTGGCCTGACCTTGTAGCTGGATATGGTTGTTGGCAGCCTGTAGGGCTTTGTTGCGGCTGCCGCGAAGGTGGAGATGGGCTTGGTCTAGCTTGAGCTGGGCGGATTGGAGGGTGACTTCTCCCTTGGCTGTGGTGAGGGCGGCAGAGCCTTGCAATTGCAGGGTGTTTTCTAGCTGCACGCCATAGCTGGCGAAGAAGTCCTCGGGCAGTTCTCGCATAATCTGCGCTGCGGGAAGATTGATATGCAGCTTGCTGAAGCGCAGTTGCTCAAAATCCTTCCAATCAAAGTTGAGGTCGAGGATGTCTTGCTCTTCATCTTCGCCCTTTATAGCTATTTCACCATGGAGTTGGTAGAAGTCGGAGAGGGCGACAGCGAGATTGACTTGCTTTGCCTTTTTACCTTGTACTTCTATGCTATTGGCTTCGATGTCTAGCTTTGCCTGCTGGACGTATTGGTGATTTTCACAGATGGCGCGTATGTCATCAACTTCTCTTAGGCTGATGTTGAGGCCCTGTAGCTTTCCTTGGTCATGCTGTAGGCTGTCGAGGTAGATGAGACCATTTGCGCTTTTGAGGCTGAGGGTGTCAGCTAGCTCTTGCTGGGTGAGTTGCAGTTGATCTCCAGCGATTTCGGCAAGCATTCCTTGGGCATGCCAGCTTTGCCCCGCCTGTGAGAACTGGAGTTCATCAAATGAGGCAGATAGCCGTGTTGTGCCTATGGCTGTTGGTAGCTTGCCACCTTGACCGTTGAGGCCATTGAGCTTGAGACTCATATCAGGCTGATGGATGATGAGGCTGCCCTGCTCTTGCTGCAGTTCTAACACTGGGACGGAGAGATCTAACTCTATGCTTCGCAGGTCGGGGATGAAGTCGGAAAGGGCGCTGCTACCAGGTCGGAAGTCTGGGGTGCTGATCTTGGCTGCGATTTGCAGATCGAGAGCACCTGTGTAGTTGAAGGCGACCTTGTCCTCCCACTCCACCCCCTTAGGCAAAAAGCTGTTGATCAGGGAGCGCAAATCATCTTCTAGCAGGGTGCAGGAGAGATGCGCCTCACCAAAGCCATCGCGAAGCTGGGCGCGCGCCTGTAGTTCTCCCTGCGGGAGAGTGAGCGATAGCTTTTCCACGGCAAAGCTGCCATCGCGGTAGTAAAAACTGAGCATCATCTCATCCAAAAAGCTGCCCCCTACGAGGATATCTTTTTGCCTGATGTCGCCTTGTAGGATGAGGTGATCCACCCCATAATTGCTATCAAAATCAATGTCTCCTTGCAGGAGGACTGCGTTGTTGCTACGCTCTAGGCTAGGGAGGTGCAGTAGCATGGTTTCGTAGTCTTCGCGCTTCATAAACTCTGCCGCAAAATGCATGGCAGGTAGGTCTGATTGCACGCGGAAGCTGAGGCTACCCTTCTTTATCTGGTAGTTGCCCTTGATATTGAGAAAACCAGCGGGATTGCTGTTCTGGGTCTGAAAATTATTGATTGTCAGGGTATCATTGCTATACCTGAGGTTGAGACTGCTTTTTTTGAAGTGGTACCTGCTGTAGCGCATGCTGGGCAGCTGGGCGCGCAGTGTAACATCCCAGTCCTTGTCGTAAATGACATCGACATCAACCAGCATGTTTTCACCGTGTTTCCAATCCTGCTCCATGAGGACTTCGGAGATGTGGCGCGCGGTGTCGCTCAATGATAAAATTTGATTACCAATGGGTTCAGGCTTTTTCTGTGTTTTGCGCTCTACCCTTTTTTCTCCCTGCCCTAAGAGGCTATTCATTGCCCTCTCAGTGATGACGGCCTGTATGTTGATGACCACACCATAGATAATCACGTGGCTATCAGAAAAGCGAAACCCCTCCTTGCTGCTATGACTGCCGTAGAGTGTGATGTCTTCCAGCGCGAGGTGAGAGGCACCGTGGTCATTGTAAATGGGGATGCTGAGGGCAGCGTCCTCTACAACCAGATAGTTGGGCTTGATTTTCCCCTCAAAAAGGTCACGCGCAGAGACACCTAACTGGGCGTGGGGGACGGTGATGAGGGGTGATGACTGGCGTGTCTTGTCGTGATAGAGAGAGAGCTCCCACGCGTACAAGCCCAGCCCCTTGGTGTAGCTTAGCTTCACCTTGTCCACGCGCAGGTAGACATCATAACGCGCTGCATACTCTTCTATGTAATCAAGCGCAAAGCGTGGCACCCCTACAAAGGAAAGCCACGCCATAACAGAGCCTAACAGAATGAGAATCAACAGACATATTGTCGGCAAAAGAACCCCAACACGTCGGATGATAAGCTTTCTAGGCATAATTAAATCTCTGGGTCACTCTCCCCCTCCGGCAAGGGTTCTGCCTTGGGGAGATGTTCTTCAATATCGTCAAGCAAGTTGACCAAGCCCACACCATGTCGCGCCGAGTTATCGTACTTGAAGGTGAGCTTTGGCGTACACTTGAGGACGACACGACGGCTCACCGCGCGTTGGATATGACTGCGGTTCTTGGTGAGTTTTTCTATCACCTGCGGGGGTACCATGCGACCGACAGCACCCACCCAGACACGTCCTTCCTTGAGGTCTTCTGTGATTTCAACCTCAAGGACAGAGACGATAGTGCCAGACCACTCAAAGTCACGTTGGATGATGGCGCTAATCTCGCGCTTCATCACCTCATTCACCTTATCCATGCGACGGGAAGCCATAAGTCAAATTGAGTAGTACGGGGTTGATTAGAGTGTTTGCTGAATCTTTTCGAGGGTGTAGCACTCGATGATGTCACCTTCTTCGTAGTCATTGTAGTCGGAAAGACGTATACCGCATTCCAGACCCGCCTTGACCTCTTGCACCTCATCTTGGAAGCGGCGCAGGGTGGACATCTTGCCGTCAAAGACCACCTGACCATCGCGGGTCACGCGTGCCTCTGCTGTGCGCAGCATGCGACCGTCAGAGACGTAGCAGCCTGCGGCCTTGCCCTTGTTGAGCTTGAAGATAGCACGAATCTCTGCGTGACCGATGACCGTTTCGCGGGTCTCGGGTTCCAGCAGACCAAGCATGGCATCCTTCACCTGATCGATGAGCTCATAAACAATGGAGTAAATCTTCACCTGCACGCCCTCGCGCTTCACCGCACGGACAGCATTGCTCTCTACGCCAATGTTAAAGCCCAAGACCACTGCGTCAGAGGAGGAAGCAAGAAGAATATCGCTCTCGGTAATAGCACCTACAGCTGCACCGATGAACTGGCATTCCACCTTGTCGCTTTCAATCTCCATGATAGCGCGCTTGATGGCCTCTACAGAGCCGTGTACGTCGCCCTTGAGGTAAATCTTGAGCACAGCCTTCTGTGCGCCCTCACCCATCATGGAGAGGATATCTTCCATGCGGGAGCGTTTTGGCACGGCAAGGCGTTCTTGGCGTTGTTCTTGCTGGCGTTCTTCGGAAAGCTTGCGCGCGCTGCGCTCATTAGCCATCTCGACCAGCTCATCACCCACGCGGGGTGTTTGGAAAAAGCCAGAGACCTCTGCGGGCATACCAGGTAGCACCTTCTTGATGCTTTTGCCATGCTCATCCGTGAGGGTTTTGACCTTGCCAGCAAAGGGACCGCAGATGAAGGGCATACCCACCTTGAGGGTGCCGCTTTCTACAATCACTGTGGCAGAGCTACCGCGACCCAACTCCATGCGCGACTCAATGATAGAGGCGCGGCAGTTGGCGCGTGGGTTGGCACGTAGTTCCAGCACCTCAGCCTGCAAGCAAAGTAGGTCAAGCAAATCAGGAACACCATCACCAGTTGCAGCGGAGACATCAACGCATTCAATATCGCCACCAAAGTCTGTGGGTACAAGTCCCTCTTCCATCAACTGAGTGCGCACGCGCACAGGATCTGCTGCGGGGAGGTCGCACTTGTTCACCGCGACGATAACAGTCTTTCCAGCGGCCTTGGCGTGCAAGATAGCTTCGCGTGTCTGGGGCATGATGCCGTCATTAGCAGCCACGACCAGCACAACAATATCTGTGACGTCAGCACCGCGAGCGCGCATCTCTGTAAAGATGGCGTGACCTGGTGTGTCAATAAAGGTCAGGAAATTGCCGCTATGTGTCACCGTGTAGGCGCCAATGTGCTGTGTGATACCACCAGCCTCACCAGCAACAACGCTAGCGCGACGGATGTAGTCGAGCAGAGAGGTCTTGCCATGGTCAACGTGACCCATTACTGTGATGATGGGGACGCGCAGCTTGAGAACATCTTCGGGTTCTTCTTCAACAGCGACTGGCTCTGGTTCTTTGATTTCTTCTGCCTGTGCCTTGATACCAGCACCCTTTTCGCGCTTCACCTTCTCGTAGGCAAAGCCGTGCTTCTCGCTGAGCGCGGAGAGCTGCTCGCTTTCCAGCACGGTCTCGGGGTTTGCAAAAATACCCATGGGCAGCAGATCAGCAATGAACTTGAAAGGCTTGATGCCCGTTGTCGCCGCGAGGTCTGCTACACTAATAGGAGCCTTGATAGGTCCGGCATCTGCACTATCAGCGGGTGCTGCGGTTGCCTCTGGGGCAGGAGCAGGTGCTGGTGTAGGCGCAGGTGCTGGGGCTTTTTCCACCTTGGCTGGGCTGGGCTCTGCCACAGGGGCGGGGCTAGCGGCTGGCTTTGCGGCGGCTTTTTTGCGAGGGGAAAGCAGGTCTAGTGCCTCCTTCTTTTCCGCTACAGGAGCGGGCGCAGGCTTGGGGTCAGCTTTCGGGGTGGGTGCTGGTGTTGCTTCGGGGCTTTTGGCAGCGGGCGTAGAACGCTTCTTTTTGCTGCCACCCAGCAAATCGAGAGCTTCTTTTTTGGGGGTGGGGTCCTTGGATTGAGCCATAGAAAAAAAGGGGGGATTAAAATTGAAAATCAGGTAAGGGGAAGAAAAGACTTAGGCAGTCGCTGCCTGTGCCTTGGCGATGATGCTCATTGCTAGCTCCAAATCAACACCGAGAGCCTCAACGAGGTCATCAGCTTGAACATAGGAAGCAATGCCATCCACAGTGGTAAAACCACAGGCTATCATGCTCTTTGCTAGCTCTGGAGTCACCTCCAGCACAGTTGTAAGAGCACCTGCGCCTTCCAGCGCAACAGCCTCAACACGTGATGCCGCATTGAAGGGCTCCACACGGACATCCCAGCGGTTATCTGGGGAAGAAATAAGACGCGCCGTCAGACGGACATTCAGTCCCTTGCGTCCCTTGGCCTTTGCCACAGACTTATCATCAGCAACAATAACCGTTACGAGGCGTGCTTCCTCATCGACGCGTATGTCGACGATTTCTATGGGCGCGAGAGCCTCTCTTACCATGGCGGCCTTGTCCTCATCGTATTCAAGAATGTCAACCTTTTCGCGGTTGAGCTCATTGACCACATTTTTCACACGCATACCGCGCATGCCCACACAGGCCCCAATGGGGTCAATGTTGGGGTCATTACTGCGTACCACCATCTTGGAACGGTAGCCCGCGTCGCGAACGACATTGACAATCTCAATGGTATTTTCAGAGATTTCCAGCACCTCATTTTCAAAGAGACGACGGACGAGATTGGGATGACTGCGGGAGAGGACTAGCTCATTACCGCGCACACCGTCACGCACCTCCATCACATAAAAGCGCATTTGATCACCGGGGGCATAGTCCTCATTGTGAATGCGTTGCTTGGAAGGCACTATGCCTTCAAATTTTTCCACCTCAACGATGACATCACCCTTTTCAAAGCGACGCACTGTACCTGTCACCACCTCACCAATGCGATGACGGAAGGCATCTGCAAGCATTTCTTGCTCTGCCTTGCGAATGCGTTGCTGCATGGTTTGGCGAGCTGTCTGGACAGCAATGCGGCCAAAGTCAGGAGGCGTGATATTCACGCGAAGATATTCACCAACAACAGTTTCCTTGCCAGACTTCTCATTGCGCTTGCGGGCAACACTTTCCTTAATTTGGTTATAGGGGTCAACCAGCTCCTCATCAGGGACAATCTCCATATCAGCCTTGATACGTACTGTACCGCGCTGGGGATTGATATCAGCGTGGATATGTTCTATGCGCTCCGCCCCGGGGATCATTTTGTTGTATGCCGTGATAAACGCGGCTCCGAGAGCGTGGATAACACGTTCGCGCGTGATGTCTTTTTCGCGTACGTAGTAGTCGATAAGTGCGGTTATGTCAGTGCTTGCCATATGCTTTTTTTGATGAGATGGAGGTTACTATGCGTTGAGTCTGTCATGAACAGAGAACAAAAAAGGAGCGGGCAAAACACCCACCCCAATCTCAGTGACCGGTTCATGTCAGCCATGAGTATAAAGAACTGTTAATCCCTTGTCAAGACAAATATTTTTGCGCAGAGAAGGCAGCTCTAAGAAGAGCTACGTTTTTCTTTTGTCCAGTACTGTTCCGCGCCTAGATCTGGCTCAAATCCAGTGCCTGTGGCTA
>CAYJON010000053.1:0-15468 GCA_964371795.1 uncultured Akkermansia sp.
GTTTGAAGTAAACATAACAAAATCGGATTATAATCCTATTTCAAAAGAGGAGTTCAGAGAGATAAATTAGGTTTAGGCAGGCAAAATTATCTTGTACCCTTTGGGCTTTATGCTAATATAGAGAAGCTATGACTAAATTATCAATTATACCACTTGTCGCCGTGGCAGCCATTGTCCAGTCTGCATTTGCAGATGACTATAATTTCATCGAAGGTAACATTGGCGGACCTGCCCAACAGATGCAAGGAAATATGTTTCGCTTTATCGACATGGCAGAAAGGATAATCGCGGGGAAAGTCTCCCCTAGAGATGGAGCACAATCGATTCTGCGATTGACAGAAAACATGGAACGACATGGAAAAAAATTGGCTCAATACGCCAAGTCGCATCCTCAGAATGTCAAAAATGTATGCAAGCAGTTTGGCGATGGGGTGTTCGCACGACTCATCCAAAACGAGGCAAAGATGCTGCAAGCTCTGAAGGCGAAAAACTACTTCAATCACGAAAATCTCCGCTATATCTGCAAGGAGTATGAGAAAGCAATGAAGAAGTACGACTTCCGATCCATTTTCTTATAACAACAAGAAGGTCTCTTTAATTTTGCCTTGCAATTAAGGCATAAATCCGTATGATACCTGCATGGCTACTGATAAAAACATCACAATGAAGACAAGCAAAGGCGACATCAAGCTCGTCATCTTTGCCTCCAAGACCCCTATGACAGCTGCAAGCTTTCTTAACCTTGCATCACAGGGCTACTATGATGGCCTCACCTTCCATCGCGTGATTGCTGACTTTATGGTACAGGGCGGTGACCCAACAGGCACTGGCGCAGGTGGTCCTGGTTATCAGTTTGATGATGAGTGCCGTCCCGATATGAAGTTCACAGGCGGTGGTCAGCTTGCCATGGCTAATGCTGGTCGCAGCTGGACTGGTGGTGGTACTAATGGTTCTCAGTTCTTTATCACACATGTTGCCACTCCTTGGTTGGACGGCAAGCACACTATCTTTGGTAATATCATCGATGCTGATGACCAAAAGATTGTTGACGCTATCGCGCAGAATGACAAGATTCTCTCCATTGAGATTCATGACGACATCACTGACCTCATGGAGGAACAGGCAAAGAATGTCCAGTCTTGGAACAGCAAGCTGAAGAAGTAATCATTCCTTTTTTTCACTCCACGGTGCTCACGCTAAGAGTGTGAGCACCGCATTTTTATGATTTTCGCGGTCAAGAATCTGCACATTGAATACGGGGCACGTGTGCTCTTTGATTCCCTGAGCTTTGTGGTGGAAAAGGGCGAGCGCATCGCCTTTGCTGGTCACAATGGAGCGGGGAAATCCACCCTAATGAAGTGCGTGGCTGGCATCATAGAGCCAGACAGAGGGGAGATTCTACGCCCGAAGTATGCCGAGGTAGGCTACCTACCACAAGATGGTATTCATATCAGTGGTGCTTCCTTGTTGGATGAGGTGCAGTCCGCCTGTGGTGATATTGTCGCATGGCAGGAGGAGATTGACCGTCTTTCTGCCCAGCTACCAGATATGGACAAGTCCAGCGAGGCTTACCTCGACCAGCTGGATCATATTGGGGAGCTGGAGTTGCGCTTGCAGCAGTTGGATGTGGCTAGCCTTCGCTCTCGCGTGGAGTCCATCCTACGTGGCTTGGGCTTCAAGGAGAGGGATTTTACCCGCGATTGTGGAGAGTTTTCTGGGGGCTGGCAGATGCGTATTGCTCTCGCAAAGCTCCTTCTCCAAGAGCCAGAAATCCTGCTGCTCGACGAGCCCACCAACCACTTGGACATAGAAAGCCAACGCTGGGTGGAGCAGTACCTGCGCCAGTACCGCGGTGCTATCTGCATCATCAGCCATGATATTGCCCTCTTGGATCATCTGGTGACAAGAACCATTGCCTTCCAGCACGGACGTGCAGAAGAGTACGCGGGGAATTTCTCCTTCTTCATGAGGGAGAGCGCGGCACGCAAGGAGATTTTGCGTCGTCAGGCAAAGTCCCAAGATAGGGAAATAGCCAAGACTCAGCAGTTCATCGACCGCTTCCGCGCCAAGGCCAGCAAGGCAACACAGGCGCAGAGCCGCATGAAGCAGCTGGAAAAAATCCAGCGCATTGAGATTGAGGATGATGATGCCATCATGAGCTTCCGCTTCCCTCCTCCCCCTGCTGGTGGTCACACCGTGCTGCGCATGGAGGGCGTGAGCAAGAGCTACGGCCCAATTGAATTGCTCAAGTCCTACGATTATTTAATGGAAAAGGGAGACCGCATCGCCATTGTCGGCGTGAATGGCTCTGGCAAGTCCACCTTCACCCGCCTCATCTCACAGACAGAGGAGGCAGACTCGGGCTTGGTGGACTGGGGCTTGCACACACAGCTGGCCTTCTTTTCCCAGACGCATGCCGATATCTTGGATGATGAGGCGACTGTTCTGGAGTGCGTAGAGGCCGCAGCCAGCCCCAAGACACGCCCCCTTGTGCGTAATCTTCTGGGTTGCTTCCTCTTCCGCGGTGATGATGTGTTCAAAAAGATAGCCGTGCTATCCGGTGGAGAGCGTTCTCGCGTGGCCTTGGTGCGCATGTTGCTGCACCCAGCTAACTTTCTCATCATGGATGAGCCCACCAACCACCTTGACTTTCAAAGCCAAGAGGTCTTGCAGCAAGCCCTGCTGGACTACCCTGGTTCTTACTGCATTGTATCGCATAACAGGCAGTTTCTCGACCCCATTGTCAACAAGGTCTTGGAGTTCCGCAATGGGCAGAATCCCCGCCTCTTTTACGGCAATGTCTCGGCCTATCTTGATAGCATAGAGCAGCTGGAGATGAAGGAACGCCTCGCAGCACAGGCTGGCGGCAATGCATCCTCTGGCAGCAGCAGTGGCACACCCAGCCAACGCAAGGATCAAAAGCGTCGCGAGGCAGAGATACGCCAGCAGCGTGCCAAGTTGCTCAAACCCCTGCAAACAGAGCTCACGCGCGTGGAAGAACGCATCGCAAGCTGCGAGGAAGAGCGTGCCTCCATCTCCGCCCAGCTCGAAAATCCCGATAACATGAGCGACAATCAGAAGCTCATGGAGCTCACCCAACTCTACCAACAGCTGCAACGGGAGGAGGAAAGCCTCTTCACCCAGTGGGATGAGCTCTCCATGCAGATGGAACGCGTCGAGGCGCAGATACAAGAGCAGCTGTCATGAGGCCGCGTCTCTCAGTCCCCAAGCTGCGCGAGCGTGTCCAAGGCGCACTCTGCCTACTGGGGAATGAGCTGCTAGGCAAGAATCCCGCCCTGCATGATATGCTGCGCAAGGGTGACTTGGGCGCAGAGGATTTTTACAATGAACTGATAGCACATTGCTACCGCATGATTTTTGCCCTGATGCAGGGGCAGTCACCAGCTACACGCTTTCCTGCTCACTGGGGAGATTGCAGTCTGAACGAACCTACAGAAAAAGAGCTACGACAGCTCCTTGCGCAGGATGTGGAGCAGGTGCAAGCACAGGATTTGGGCTTTGTGTATGAACAGCTCTTGGAGTTAGCGCCCCATGTTGATGAAAAAAAGCCCACCTTTCAACTACGGGAGCTCATGGGCAATCAGAGAAAGCGCACAGGCTGCTACTACAGCCCAGAATCTCTGGTGGAGGAGATGTTGAATACAGCTCTCGACCCCCTCATTTCCTCCTGTAAGACAGAGGAAGAGCTCCTACGCCTGCGCATCATTGACCCAGCATGTGGCTCGGGGCAGTTTTTAATCCCCGCAGCCAGACGGCTAGCCCGTGCCTTGGCAGAGTACCGCGGTGGCTACGAGCAGGCTTTACAGGCTGTCATCTCTGAGTGCATCTACGGCTTGGACATCAACCCCATGGCGGTAGAACTGCTGCGCATGAGCCTCTGGATGGAGGCTGATAGAGCTATCCCCTTCAGCTCTTTGGAGCAACACGTACGCTGCGGCAATGCCCTCTTGGGCTTCAGGGATTGGGATGCTATCCCCGCAGCAGATGCCTATGCTCTTCTGGCAGAATTACAGATAGACACAGACAGCTGTGGCGTGTTTCATTGGTCAGAGCACTTTGGCTCTGTGATTGAGGCGGGCGGCTTTGACTGCGTGTTGGGTAACCCACCTTGGGAAAAGTTCACCTTTAATGAGAGAGAGTGGTTTGCCAACAGATGCCCCGAGATTGCCGCAGCCTCGGGCAGCAAGCGAAAAAAACTCATAGAACAACTGGCATTGGGGGATAATTCCTCGCTCTATGAGCAATTTGACCGCGCGCGCCACCTTGTCGCGGCACAGGGGCAATTTTACCATATCAAGGAGCAGCCTTGGGCTCAATTCCCCTACTCTGGTCATGGCATTGTGAATAGCTACGCTCTCTTTACAGAGCGTTGCCTCGCCATCCTCCACCCGCGAGGGCGGGCTGGCATCATTGTCCCCACGGGCATCGCAACAGATGCCTCCACACGTGCCCTATTCAGCCACATGGTGAGGACAAAGAGGATTGTGAGTCTCTATGACTTTGAGAACAAGCAACGCCTCTTTCCCGATGTCCACAGCTCTTACCGCTTTTGCTGCCTGACCTTGGGGCATAGTGAGCACATAGACCTAGCTGTCTATCTCCATAGGCTGGAGGACAAGGAGGACGCTCGACGACATGTGCGCCTCAGCCCAGAGCAATTGCTGCTCATCAACCCCAACACTGGCAACTGCCCCGCGCTGCGCAGTCAAGAGGATGCACGCCTCACGCTTTCCATCTACGAGAGAGTGCCCATACTCCTGCAAAAGAAGCCTCTACACAATCCATGGCAATTGCAGTTCTGCCAGATGTTCAATATGACGAGTGACAGCCACTGCTTTGCCGAAAAAGCAGGGGAGGGATTACTCCCCCTTTACGAAGGAAAGCATATCCACCAGTACGACCCCCACTGGGTGGGAGAGCGCGGTGGCTCAGCCCCACGCTATTGGGTGTCCCAAGATAGGGTTGAGAGTAGACTAGCGCAGAGAAGCAAGGGCTACTTGCTGGGCATACGTGGCATATCCTGTGCAACCAATGAGCGCACCTGCATTGCCGCCTTCATCCCCCTGCTGGCAACTGGTAACAGCCTACCCCTGCTACTCAGCCCTCAGCCAGCAGAGCTGCAATGCTGCCTGCTCGCCAATATCAACTCCCTCGTGCTCGACTACATCGCCCGCTCCAAGGTGGGTGGATCTAACCTCAATCTCTATATTATAGAGCAGCTGCCCATTCTAGCACCAGAGGCATACGCCGCTGCGGACATTGCCTACATTGCCCCACGTGTTTTGGAGCTTAGCTACACCACGGAGGGGCTGCAAGCCCTAGCAGAGGCCATGGGCTACAAGGGAGAGCCCTTCTCCACTGATACCCAACGACGCGCCCAGCTACGCGCGGAGTTGGATGCTTACTACGCCCTACTCTATGGACTCAGCATGAAGGAGCTAGCCTTCATCCTAGACCCAAGCACATTTTATGGAAAGAAGGACTGCCCCAGCGTCACCTTCCCCTCATTGCAAAAAAATGACATGGCGCAGCACGGTGAGTACCGCACGCAGATAGGGGTACTAGATGCCTACCGACGCTTGCAAAAAAGCGTCAAGAAAAAGGCTTGAAGCATGGTCCAGTAGACGGTGCTGCGCTTGATTTTAACCTTAGCGGTTGAAGGTGAGGCATTTTTTATTTTTTGCAGGGTCTTGAGTCCCAGCATAGCGGGCAGGATGGAGGTGAAGCGCATGCGCCAGCTGCACAGACGCAGACTGTAGTCTACACCATCTGCCAAGTAACGCTGGGCGCGTGACATCCAGATGTCTCTATCGCTACAAAGATAATTGCGCCCTCGGGTGGCGTCCTCCTCCCTGTCGCGCAGAATGTTGACCAACTGCAAGCCCTTGCCGTAGCGTATGCCTGCTTCTATCAAATCCTCGTTATTGGGGTAGTAACTGAGGCGAGGCAGACAAAGCATGCCAACGCGGGTCCAGAACTCTCCCACGCAACCCGCTACGCGGTAGCAGTAGAGCTGGCTTTGCTCATCGCTCGTCACGCTGTCATGCTCTAAAAAGTACTCTATATCCCATATCTGACCGTCGAGAATGGCGCGTAGCACCTCGGCGATGAGGGCTTGTTGCTCTGCGGGGAGGGATAGTTTTGCATGGAGGCATTCTCTGTAGCGTTGCAGTAGCTCTCGCTCGCTGGCGTCGCTCTGCTGGTCGGACATCTTGTTATCCAGCTCTGCGCAGAGTTCTTTTGCCAGACTCTCATCATGCTCTGCCTTGCAGAGGAGCTCTTGCATCATGCCGAGGATGCGGAGGCGCAAAGCAGGGTCTGCGGAGGAGCTATCTGCTACGCTATCACTAGCACGGGCTAACAAATATGCTATACTCACACAGGGTCGTACAGCAGGGGGCAAGAAGACCATGCTGAGGTAAAAACTACGCGAAACTGACTTGAGCAGGGGGCGTATGGTGAGCTCTTGTTGTGTCGCATCCATGGGTCTATTATGCCTCGTTTTCATTTTGCTTTCAAGGCAATTTTTTTTTGCGCCAAGTATGGAAATTTTAGCTAGGATTTAGGGGGCAAAATACAATATATGGTATACATGTGAATAAGTGCTCATAATATGTAGTAAAAATCATGTTGACATGCTTTTCACTTTTCGCTAAAGTTGCCTGCACCTACATTTAACTTTTCCACGCTGATATGACCCCAAAAAACATGACACTCGACATAGCTGAGCAGGCTGACACCCTCCTACAAGAAGATCCTGCACCGACCCAAACCATCTTGCAACTGCGCGATGGTAATAGCATCATCCTTCCTGTTAGAAAAAGCCTCCTCGGAGGTCTGCGCTTTAACCGCCTGTTCTCTCAGGAAAAAGAGCATCCTTACAATGCTTGCCTCTGGAGCAGCCGTGATATCTCCATCAAGGACTGGAAGACTGGCAAAATCATCTACGAGCGACTGGGTGTAGAAACCCCCGCCCACTGGGATGAAAACGCCGTGCGTATCACTGCGGACAAGTACCTCTTTGGCAGCATACCTGGTACGCCCGAGTATGAAAGCAGCTTCCGCAATATCTTTGACCGCATCGCCAACACCTACACCGTATGGGGTTGGGAAGAAGGCTACCTCGAAAGCCTCGAAGACGCCTCTGTATTCAATGAAGAAATCAAGGCCATGCTTGTCCAGCAAATCTGGGCACCCAATTCCCCCGTTTGGTTCAACATCGGCCACTGGGAGCAATGGCGCTGGGGTCGCCCCGACCTACGCGAAATCTTTGATGGTCACGGCTCTAAGGCCTACCACACCAAGGGAACAAAGTCCAACCTCAAGACCAGCACCCTAGACAGCACCTATGAGTACCCTCAGTGCTCTGCCTGCTTCCTCACCGAGGTGAAGGATCAGATGGACGATATCCTCGCCCACCTCATGACAGAGGGTCGTGTCTTTGCTAGCGGCTCCGGCGTTGGTGTCAATATCTCCTCACTGCGCTCTTCCTATGAGCCCATTCGCGGCAAGGGTCGCTCCTCTGGTCCTATCAGCTTTGACCGTGGTTGGGACCGCATGGCAGGTGCAATACGCTCTGGCGGCAAGACTCGCCGCGCAGCACGTATGGTGCTCATGTTCTCTGACCACCCCGATATTTTTGACTTCATCGCTGCTAAGCAACGCCAAGAAGACGTCGCCAAGGTCATCCTGCGCGAGCATAATGTCCACCTTGATCTCATCAAGATTGCCGAGAACAAGCTCATCACAGGTTCTCCTGCAGAGCGCGCTGCGGCACGCGTCATCCTCGCGCTACCCTTGGCCACGGATGTCAATTTTGACCCCCACATGGACGCCCTTCTCTACGGAGAAACCCTCTCCAACCAAAACGCCAACCACTCTGTCTCCCTCAAGGGTGACTTCTGGAAGGCTGTAGAGTCCAATGGCAACACCTACACACGTTGGGTCACCAACCCCAGCCACATTGTCCACACCTTCCGTGCGACAGAGCTTCTTCAAAAGATGGCCGAAGCCATCTGGGACAATGGTGAACCTGGTGTTCATAACAATGATCTCATCAACCTGTGGAACCCCGTCAAGAGCCTCGGAGAAATCAGCACCTCCAACCCCTGCTCCGAGTACATCTTCCTCAACAACACCTCCTGCAACCTTTCGTCCTTCAACGCATTCCGCTTCTTAAAGCGCGACGAGAATGGCAAGCCCAACTTCGACGCTGATGCCCTACAGCACGCAGCACGCCTCGCCATGATATGCGCTGACCTCAATGTAGAGCGCGGTGGCTTCCCCATCCCAGAAATCGCAGAAGGCACATACCGCTTCCGCACAACGGGTATTGGTTACGCTAATGTTGGTGGTGCTTTGATGAGTCTCGGTGTCCCCTACGACTCTGACGAAGGACGTTGGATTGCAAGCCAGCTTTGCTCCTGCCTCACAGCAGCCTGCTGGGCCGCCTCCGCAGAAATGGGTCGAGAACTGGGCTCCTACGTCGAGTATGATGCCACGAAAAAGGATCTCAAGGCCGTTCTTAACCTCCATACTGTCGCACAACGCCTCAGCAGCATCATAGGCGATGGCAAGATGGGTGAAGGCGACACAGACACCCTCATTGACGACCTCATCAAGAAGGTAAAGGGCGACCTCCCCGAAGCCCAAGGTCTGGATGCAGCCTTTGCTCTGCGCGCCTTTGTCAAGAGCTTTGTCGCACCCAAGAGCCTCAACAGCACACGTATAGCCCCTGCCCAATCTCTGGCGAAAAAAGCCCTAGAGCTCTGGGAGCAATCCACACGTGACGCGGCCTTCCGTAACTCCTTTGTCTCCGTCATGGCACCCACAGGTACCATCTCTGCACCCCTCGGCTGCTACGATGAAGGCACCACCTCCATTGAGCCCGACTACACCTTGGTGAAGTGGAAGCAACTCTCCGGTGGCGGTATGATCAAGATGTTCAACCGTCTCTCCCTCGACGCGCTGCGTACTCTGGGTTACTCCGAAACACAGGTTCGCGAAGCCGCCTTTGAAGTAGCAGGTGTGGATGGTCTCGTCACCGCCTGTGGTGGCAGCATAGAAGAAGCCGTCACCCAACTGCTTGCCGACCCCTGTGCCAAGGCAGCTGGTCCTGTACGCCATGCATGGAGACGCTGCGTAGCAGCCTCCCCCAGCCGCAAGGAAGTGCAAGAGGCCGTGGGCTTCTTGACCAACGCGGGCAACTCAGCACTCTTCAACGCTGACCAACTCCAAGTAGTCAATGGCATGAGCCACGTAGAAAGCATCCCATGGCTGGATGATGCAGACCTCGCTGTCTTTGACTGCTCTGCAACCAATGGCGATGGAGAACGCTCCATCTCCCCCGCTGGTCACCTGCGCATGCTAGGTGTGGTGCAGCCCTTCATCTCTGGTGCTTGCTCCAAGACCGTCAACATGCCTGTCAGCGCAACTGTTGCAGACATCTATGACTCCATCATCATGTCACATGAATTTGGTGTGAAGTGTATCGCCCTCTTCCGCGCTGGCTCAAAGGCCAATGCTGTCTACATGGTCGATACCCCCGAAACACGCAGATTCAAGGCAGATCACGTCTGGGAACAACTGGTTCTCAGCGGACAAGAAGCCATCAATCAAATCATCACAGAGGCCTCCAAGCCCTTCCAAAGAAAACTACCTGGTCGTCGCCTCGGTCAGACGGTGAAGTTCTCCGTTGGCGGTCAGCTGACAGGTTACCTCACAGTGGGAGTCTACCCCGATGGAACATGTGGTGAGGTCTTTGGTCGCCTCGGTCAGGTGGGTTCCTTCGCTTCTGGTATGTTTGAAGCATACTGCAAGCTACTCTCCTCCGCCCTGCAGTTTGGCGTCCCCCTTCGCGAGGTGGTAAAGAGCTTCCGCTCCTACTCCTTCGAGCCCTCGGGCTTCTGCCGAGTGGGTGATGACAACGATGTTTGCTCCGAGATACGCTCCTGCTCCTCCGTTGTTGACCTCATTGCAAAGATTCTTGGTTGGCTCTTCCCCGACAGCAACGACAACCGTCTCCGTGACATGTTCGACGCCAGCGGTCAGGCACAGTTTGGAGCCATCACTCCCGATGCGCAGGTCAATGTCATGCCTCCTCATATGATGAGCACCCACCAACTGCCAGAACCAGAACAACAAAGCAGCAAAGAAGGTGGTCTCAATGGTGCCGCCATCTGCCCCCAATGCCACTCCCTAGCCTACGTGCAGGATGGCAAGTGCAAGTCCTGCCGCTCCTGCGGTTATAAGGATGGTGGCTGCGGAGAATAGTACCTCATCCCTCACTGCAATCCCCCTTCCTGCAAATGGAAGGGGGGTTTTTACGTATTCTGTGCTTGTCACATCAATTTTTTTTAAGTATACTAGCGACTCATGAATCCCTTCCGCATCGTTCTCCTCGTCCTGCTAACGCTCTCCTTAGCTATGTTGTTCTACGTTGTAGCCTATTTCCTACCCGAACAACGCGCTGATTATGAGAAGTACCAAAGCCAATCTGCAAAGACTGCTTACACGGCACGTTATCAGGAACATATGACCAGCATGGATGATTTAGCCCCCGGAACAAATAAGGGCAGCGACAACGACTTCGTACGTGCTCAAAAAGAAGCAGAACTCAAGCTGCTGGAACAAGAGCGTCGCCTCCTTGAAGCCGAAGAACGCAGCGTCATCGCCCTAGAAGAACGCAGAAAGAGAGAACAAGCTGCCGCTGATGCAGCCAAGGCAGAAGCCGAAGCAGAGGAAAGCCGACGTGTAGCTGCTGAAATTGCAGCCACAGCAGAAAGCTACCTCGGTACAGTCCACAGCTACGACAAAGAATGGGCCGTGCTTGCCATCATGCCAGAAGGCGAATTCCAACTGCCTAACCCCCTTCCCCGCGTTGTTGTTCGTCGTAACAATGGTCGCGTCTGCGAAGCAAGCGTTGACAGCGTTGATGACACAACAGGCGTCATCATTGCCAGCGTCATCAGCAACACCATGAATCCCGAGGTGAAGGTAGAACCAGAATTGGGTGACAAGGTCTACATCCTGCCCTCCGCTTCTGCACCACGCAGCAGCACGACTCCTCCTACCGGCACACAATTGCCCCCCATCCCCACGCCTCCCAAGCAGCAAGAGCCCCTGAAGGAAATGGACATGCCCCTTGTCCCCACAGAAGTCTAAGCAGCACTTCTGCGACTTTGCATATGCACTCCACCTCACCACTCTTTGACCGCACGCCTAGCTTCTCTTTCGAGTTTTTTCCTCCAAAGACGCAGCAGGGTGCTAATTCCCTTCTCGACACAGTGATGAAGCTGCGGGAATATCATCCCAGCTTTGTCAGTGTGACCTACGGAGCAGGTGGTAGTTCTCGCGAGCTCACGCGTGGTCTGGTTCAGGAGATACAGGGTCGTGGCATCACCACGGTACCTCACCTCACCTGCGTGGGGCATACGGAGCAGGAGATGGAGGAGATTT
The DNA here is from genome assembly GCA_964371795.1 of uncultured Akkermansia sp. Taxonomy (GTDB): domain Bacteria; phylum Verrucomicrobiota; class Verrucomicrobiia; order Verrucomicrobiales; family Akkermansiaceae; genus Akkermansia. Next base: position 11,479 of record CAYJON010000053.1, read on the forward strand.
TGGAAAACTATGTGCAGGCGGGCTCTCGCGCAGTCCTTGCCCTGAGAGGCGATGATCCTCGTGGTTGCACGCGAGACAAGTCAAAGGACAGCTTCCGTCACGCAGTTGACCTCGTGCGTTTCATACGCCGCTGGGAAGAAAAAGCAGGTCTCGACTTCCGCCTCACGGTGGGTGTAGCAGGCTTCTGCGAAGGTCATCCCGAGACTCCCAACCGCTTTAAGGAGATGGACCACCTCATGGCAAAGGTCGATGAGGGCGCGGATTATATCTGCACTCAGCTCTTTTTTGACAATCACGCCTTCTTTGATTACCGCGATCGCTGCCGCTTCTTAGGCATTAACATACCTATCATAGCTGGCATCATGCCCATCACCAGCATCTCTGGCATGAACCGCATGGCGCAGCTGGCAGCTGGCACCAACTTCCCCGCGCGCCTGCTCAAGGCCCTGCACCGAGCAGGTGGAGAAAAGGACTCCCTCACCCGCGTCGGTATTCACTACGCGAGCAATCAATGCTCTGAGCTACTGGACGAAGACGTCGATGGCATCCACTTCTACACCCTCAACAAATCTCAGGCAACACTAGAAATCTACCGCAATCTCGGCTTTAGCAATTACTACAATCTGGAGCGACTGCAACAACTCAACAAACATCACCAATCATAATCATCATATCATGGAAAAAAAAGATACCCCCCCAATGAGCGAAGAGGAAATCAAGGCCATAGGCGAAATCCAAATAGGTCCCTCCAAGCATGAGGTCTTTCTCAACAACCACTACAAGAAGCTCATCCTCGCACTCATTATAGCAGCCCTAGGTGGCGCCGCTGTGATTGGCTACCGTACCTATGAGGAAAATCGCATAAACGACGCAAGCAATCTCATGGTTGCAGCCATCAACATGCCCAGCCTGATACAGGAGCCTCAAGTGAGCGGCTACACCCAAGAGCCCATGGATGAAGTCAAGTCCAGCTATCAGGACACCCCCGCTGCCCAGAGCATCGCGCTGATGGAAGCCCTCAACCTGATGGAAAAGAATCAAGCAGACAAGGCCATCCCCGCCCTGCAAGCCATCTTCAACAACACAGCCGCTGACATGAGCCTACGCAGCCGCGCAGCCCTCGCTATTGCCAACTACTACACACAAGAAGGCAAGGAAGAGGCGACCGCCGCATGGCAGAGCATTGTCACCCTCGGTGATAATCCCTACGTGGCTTTTGCGCTGCTCAATCTAGGCGATCTCGCCCAGCTCAAGGGAGACAAAGAAGCAGCCCGCACCTTCTACACACAGGCCGAAGCCTCCGCGCCCAACAGCAGCTTTGTCCGCACAGGAGAAATCAAGCTGCGCATCCAATTACTTGATGTGGATGCCCCCAAGCCAAAGCTTACTGAGACGCCCTCAGAGTACGAAATGCCTGTTTTCGACGCAAACACCCTCGAGCCCACGGTAGCGGAGCCAGTCTCCGAGATGCCCCTTCTATGAGCCTCCATCAAAACCACTTTAACTCCCTCTCAGAGTTAGAGAGGCTTGCAGCCCTCACCCAGCACCTCCATCTCCTCCCCGAGATAGATAAGGAGCAGTGGCCGCTAGCCATACTTGCCACCTGTCTCGTCCACAGCAACCATGAGGAAATGCTAGAGCATTGCTTGGTGGTCTATAGGGCATTTCAAGAGCAGGTGGATTTAGCAGGTCGTGCGCGCAGCCTACAAACCCTTGCCCTCTTTTTGGCAAAAAATCAGGGAAGAGGCTACCGCGCCTTCTTGCCCTACGCCCTAGCAGACAATGACGAGGCATTGCGCCGTCAGGCTGCCTACCTCCTTGCCAGCTATGCGCCCGAAGAGGGAGAAGAACGCTTCCCCGGCCTGCGCTGCCTCCAAGACATGCTGCGCAGCCGCAGCGATGCCCCCACTAGCCTGCTAGAAGGCATGCTAGAGCTAGCTGACCTACGCGCCAAGCCCTACCTCCTAGAGCTCATTGAGGGTCTTGACTCCCGCCATCTGGAAAGCCTCACCGCCATCCCCAGCCGTCTGTATTTTGACTGGCTCTGCGAGATACTGCAGCGTGAGCCAGAGCAGAGCGAGCGCATATGCGCCTGCATGGCGCGCTCCATCGTCCTGAGCGAAGAGGTCATCGACCTCATCCTCCCCATACCCACTTGGCAATTCCGCAACGCAGAGCCCCAGCCCCTGCATAGCTGGACGCGACCCGAGTACTTTGCCCGACTGCAATCAGCCATCACACCCTATCTGAGCGAGGCACAGCTATCTGCCCTATGTCAGCGATTCTCCAGCTAGAGCATCTCAGGATGCACTTTCCCATCTCGCGTGGACTCTTAGGGAGGAGAAGCGCGTGGCTCAAGGCCGTGGACGGAGTCTCCTTTCATATAGAAGAGGGCGAAACACTGGGTCTAGCAGGCGAAAGTGGCTGCGGAAAAAGCAGCTTGGCACGCTGCATCATGCGACTTTATGAGCCCACAGGCGGCAGCATCTCCCTCATGGGACGTGACATCACCCACCTGAGTCAGGCAGAGCTACGCGAAAGCCGCGCCGCAGCGCAAATGGTCTTTCAAGACCCAGCAGAATCCCTCAACGCGCGCATGAGCATGGAAGAACTCATCGCAGAACCCCTACGCCTGCACGGTGTGAAATCCGCTAACGCCCGCAGCAAGCGCATCAATGAGCTCTTGGAGCAGGTGGGGCTTCCCAAGCGATCGAAAACGCGCTTTGCGCATGAGTTTTCAGGTGGTCAACGCCAACGCATCTGCATAGCACGCGCCCTCGCCCTGCATCCACGACTCCTCGTGCTGGATGAGCCAGTCAGCGCCCTAGATGTCTCCGTGCAATCACAAATCATCAATTTGCTTCTTGAATTGCAGGCGCACTTGAAGCTCTCCTACCTCTTCATCTCCCATGACCTCTCCCTGCTGCGTCATGTAGCAGATAGAACAGCTGTCATGTATGCTGGAAAGATTGTGGAGCTCGCCCCCTCAGAGATGCTCTACAACGACCCTCGCCACGCCTACACCCAAGCCCTTCTCAATGCCATCCCCCACCCCAATCCCGATGTGCATTTGCAGATGAGCCATCTCTCCGGAGAACCCCCATCCCCCATTGACCCACCTACTTGTAGTGCCTATGGACGCCGCGTCAATCATCCCAACCTTGATAGCACCTACGGCATGGACTTCACCCCGCGTGAGATAGAACCCCACCATTGGGTCGCCCCCGACCCCTGTGCCCTATCTGCAGATGACCTCATGATGCTGGGCATAGATGTGAATAGTGATTTATGAAAATACAAAGCATCTTTAGTGCGCTAGCCATCTGCGTGAGTTTGGTATCCTGCGCTCCCTTAACAACAACAGAAAGTGCCTTGCAAGTGCTGATGGGAAAGGATAGCCAAGAGCTCATCATGGCACTGGGCAAACCTGTTGCAGTGAATGGCAGCCTGTCCAATGGCAGACTGGAATGGAGTAATAGCTACATGCTCGGTACGCCAGATTATAATGACTACGGGCCTACAGAGGACAATTTTTCCTGCACCCTTGTTGCCACCACTTCTCAAAATAACATTCGCTCCATACACTATGTTGGCAATGCCAGCATCGTCAAGGAAGCATGGACAGCCAAAAACGCGGCCTTACTCAATCTGAATATGGCCTGTGCGAGAGATGATTTAGCTACCGTAAGCCAGCTACTCTCCTACAATAGCTCTCTGACGCAGCGCGATGTCATCATGCAAGCAGCAGCGCAGGCAGCGCGCTATCAGGCATCCTCTGTTCTTCAATACCTCATTAGCACGTATCAGCTAGATATTAACGAGCCCATACAAACGTGGAAAGATCTCGCCGATTGGGAGGACAACCTCATCCTCATCAACACCAGCATCGCCCAGCTGATGAGAACACCTCAACCCTGAGCCTCCGCTACAAGGATTAGGTTTACTGGCTCATTTTCTGCATTGAGATTAAGGGGAGTTCTCGCAATTCGC
>CAYJON010000054.1:0-15402 GCA_964371795.1 uncultured Akkermansia sp.
AGCTGCAAATTATCGCCAAAGTGCGCCAAAAGGCATGCTGTGAAGGGCATTTTTTAACATCACATCATTTCGTAAACTAATTTTGCAAGGTGCCCTTTATAACAACGACGTGCTTTTAAACTGTTTTTGAAAAAACAGTTCTGTATTATTTTGCATTTTTTATCGAGAGCTCTTGTCAAAGTTGACAGGTGCTACACGGGCTCGCCTAAAGTCGGCGGGTGTGGGGGTCAATTCTGGGAAGAGATTGACCACTGAGGGGTCATAATTCTCCGATGGTGTGAAGAGAAAGCCAGGGTCAGTGCTGCGCAGGCTAAAGGAGCTGGGCTTGAAGACTGGTAGCACCATGTTACTATTGGGGTCATAGCTAGGCTCGCCTGTGTAGCGCCCCGTGATGACGTATTCATAGTTATTGTCCTTGCCAAAGACTGCTTGGGGATGTGGATCTTCCATTCCTCTGTCGGGATTGAGCACATTAGCTTCATCCATCATGACCAGCTTTGCGCTAGTCCAAGGTTGAGCGGGCTTTCTAATATAACCCCAAAACCTCGTATTGGGTACATAATAACGTCGGCCAACGTAGTAATCCCCCTTTTCTTCAGCTTGGATGATACGATCACGGGCAGCGATGGCCGCGCAATCATCCGCTATCGTGCTGCACTGACAGAGAAGGCTAACTAATGCCGCGAGAGCTAATGACTGGATAAGGGGAAATTTCATACAAAAAAACGTTTCGTTTTTAATGTAGCACATTTCTACCTGAAGTCAAGTTATTTTCAGGAGAAATTATGTTCTAAATTATGTTCTAAATTATGCCTTATCTTCGCCCTCTGCATTGATTTGCTTCATTGCATCCACGATGCGACCATTGACATTATTTTGACACATTTCCTCTGCCATGCGTATGGCGTTATAGATGGCAATCTCTGAGGCAGAGCCGTGGGCAATGATGGAGACACCGTTTACGCCCATGAGGGGGCTTCCTCCGACAGCATCGGCGTTGAGTTTCTTTTTCATCACCTTGAAGGCGGGCTTCATCAGCAAGGCGCCCAGCACCAGCAAGGGATTTTTGCCTATGGCTGCCTTGAGCCACTTTGAAAAGGTCTTGGCTGTCGCTTCAACTGTCTTGAGAAGGATGTTGCCTGTGAAACCATCGGTGAGGATGACATCCACCTCTCCATGGAAAATATCGTGCCCCTCGCAGTTGCCTTCAAAGCGGAAGGGCAACTTGCCCTCATTTGACAGACCGCGCAGAATGCTGTGCGCTTCCTTGGAAAATTCACTGCCTTTTTTGTCTTCCGTGCCGTTGCTCATCACCGCGACAGTGGGTTCTCCCTGCTGGTAGACATAGCGCGACATCATGGCGGCCATGACAGCGTAGCCAACGAGGTGTACGGGCTTTGCGTCGGGGTTAGCCCCTGTGTCTGTGACCAGTACATAGCCTTTTTCATTGGGGATGGGGGAGACGATGCCTGCTCGCTCTATACCAGGGAGCAGGCGCAGCTTGATGGTGCTAGCTGCCACGGCTGCGCCCGTATTGCCTGCACTGAGTACGGCATCGGCGCGTCCTTCCTTGACCAGATCGACGGCGATGCTCATGGAGGACTTCTTTTTCTGGCGCACAGCCATCAGTCCGCTTTCTTCCATGGTCACTACCTCGGGGGCGTGGACAATCTCTATACGCTTGTCATTGAGTATGCCAGCGCGTTGGCACTCTTCGCGCAATACGTCCTCCATCCCGACAAGAAAAATCTTTTCTATCCCCTTCAGGTCTCGCAAAGCCAATTTGGCTCCGTCTATATTTATCGCAGGGGCAAAATCACCCCCCATGGCATCGAGTGCTAATTTCATGGCAAAAATTTATCTAGCAATAGTATAACATCTCCTTTCTATTGTGTCAATTGTAAGGTGTCTGTTTTATTAAAAAGCTTGAGCAGTCAAGAATGCTCATTGACAATTGATGCTTTAGTATGTTATTTATGCCGAATGAGGATTGTCCCCTTTGTCAGTATTTTATTATCCGCTCTGAGTAGCCCCCTCGTGGCAGAAGAATCGCAGGGTATCATGTGTGTTGGGGATTCTCTCACGCATGGTTATAGTAGCAGTTCTTACCGCTGGCACTTGCACAAGATGCTGGTAGATGCGGGTTTTGATTATGAAGAGCAGGGCGTGCTCACTGGCAATACGGGGCAGAATAGGCTGCCTGCTGGCAGCTCTTACAGGGGAGTGCCCTTTCACAACCTGCATGCTAGTCAATCCAGTGCGCGCGCGTGGGAAATTTCTGGACACAGGGCGGGGCCACGCTTTAGCGGGAGCAATATAGAGAACTGGCTGGGACTCGATGTCCTGACCGCATCCCGAAAATCCTACCAAGGCAAAAAGTACACAGGAGGGGACGTGCCTGACATCTTTGTACTGATGATAGGCAGTAATGACCTGCTTTCTGACAATGAAAAAGAACCCCAAGGCCTCCCCGCTGTCGCCTCTCGCGAAATCAAGGAGCTGCTAGGGAATGTTAATCTCATTATCAAGGCAATGCGTAAGGCTAATCCCGAGGCGCATATTTACCTTCTGACCGTGCCAGCATGGGCAAAGCATCCTGTCCTAGACATCATGGATTGGAGGAAAGCAGTGGACAAGTACAACAAGGCACTAGCCCGCTGGGCGCGCACCCAGAAGAATGTGAAGCTCATCAACACCAATAGGGGGCTCGTGGCAGAGGGATTGGCAGCGGAGCAGGGCTTTTATATCTCAGATGGTTTGCATTTTAATGAACAGGGCAATCTGCTCATTGCGGGCAATATTGCGCGTGCTATGGGCTTAGCTGCTCGCACAGCTGGTCTAGAGCGTCGCGGTGAAGACGCGCTTGATGCTGCTGCGCCAGATAAGGCTGATGACGCGCTCACCCTGATTCTCCATGCTAATGCAATGGGTCGCTATGCTTTATCCAATGGTCGCGATAGCGCAGAGATTGTCGTGGAGGCTAGGCGCATCTGGTGGCAAAGCGGAGGTACAAAGCGTCTCCTCTACGCGGGCAATCTGTCAAAGGAAAAAGAAAAAATCCGTGTCGCATGGGTGCAGGGTAATCAGTCCGAGGGGATAAGCGCAGGTTACTATGTGTGGTTGGGCGGGCAGCTCATCGGTGAGGCTCTGCCCTCCACTCAGTCGGAGAGCCCCAAGGGAGTCATCCCCAGCAAGGGCAGTAAGGGGCAGCCTCTTCTCGTCAAGAGCGGCAGCTACGCGCCTGTTTAAAAGGCTTTTTCTCGTGAAACCCATTGCATGAGGCAGTGCTCTATGCTAGAATAGAAACATGCCAGCCTTGTCTGCTAGTTTGATGCTTCGCGAGCTTGTTTCTCTTTTGCTGTCGCATGGGGTGACACGCTGTGTGCTTTGCCCCGGTAGTCGCAATTCTCCCCTTATCAATGCGTTGAGCACGATGGGGGAGGCGATGGAATGCCGTTCTGCGACGGATGAGCGCAGTGCAGGTTTTTTGGCGCTGGGTTGGGCGGCTCAGGCGAGAGCTGCAGTTGCTGTCGTGGTTACCTCGGGTTCAGCAGGATACAATCTGCATCCAGCGGTGGCAGAGGCGCATTATAGGCAAGTCCCCCTGCTGGTCATCTCTGCCGACCGTCCAGCCGCTTGGGTGGGACAGCAGGATGGACAGACCTGTGTGCAGCAGGGCATGTTTGGTGATTTGGTCGCCTGTTCTTTTTCTTTGCCAGAGGGCGAAGATGCCCTTTCCCTCTGGCAGGGCAATCGCCTCATCAATGAGGCATTGCTCTCCCTCAAGCACCGTGGGGCTGGTCCTGCCCACCTTAATATTCCCCTGCGAGAGCCCCTGTGGAAGGATGGCGGAGAGCCCCTAGCGCAGGCGCGTCACATAGAGCGTACCGAGTTTGCGACCATGGCTGTGGAGCAGCAAGATGCCCTCATCTCCCGCATCAGAAAACTGCCTCGCCGCATGATTTTGCTGGGTCAGAGTTCCCTGCCACCCCAGCTCTATGAAGAGCTGCACGACAAGGGCTTTGTCCTGCTAGGAGAGCACCTCAGCAATGCGCATCAGCACTTGGCTGCCATCGCGCAAGCAGAGCTCATCCTCGCCCCAGAGGCTGGGGCAGAGTGGTCGCCCGACCTACTCATCACCGTGGGAGGACATGTGGTCTCCCAGAGAGTGAAAAAATTCTTACGCGCCCACCCTCCCAAGGAGCATTGGCACCTCAGCGCGGATGGGGCGATTATTGACACATTCTGCTGCCTCTCCCATGCCCTAGAGGGCAGCGCGGAGGAGCTTTGGGATCTCCTCGTCAACTTCCTGCCCGATATGGAGGCAGGGGATGAGACGGCAAACTTTCATGGTCTTTGGTATCAAGCCGATGGACGATTACAGCGTCCGCCTGTGAGAGATTTCCCCTTTTGCGGTTTGCGTATGGTGGGAGAGCTGATTAACGCCATCAGCGTCCCCTGCACGCTGCATTTAGCCAATAGCCTCTCGCTGCGCTTGGCTCAGCTCTTTGATTTGCCGTCTGATGTGCAGGTGGAATGCAACCGCGGCATCAATGGCATAGAGGGCAGTCTCTCTACCGCCATAGGCTACGCACTGGGAGAGCCAGAACGCCTCAATCTGCTCATCATAGGGGATTTGAGTTTCTTTTATGACCTCAACGCACTGGGCTTTTATCAGCTGCCTAGCAATCTGCGCATCCTGCTGATTAATAATGAGGCTGGTGCCATCTTTAAGACTATTGCGCAGCGACCTGCCCTAGAGGAGAGTGAGCCTTATGTGCTCGCCACCCACCAACTGACAGCAGAGGCATGGGCAACAAGCTGTGGCCTGCGTTATTATGCCATACGCGACGAGGAGACCTGGACGCAGCTGCACCCAGAGCTATTTGCGCAGCAGAGCGATAGCCCCATCCTGCTTGAGGCCTTCACCGACAGCGAAGAAGACGCTGCCGCCTTTATTCAATTTTTAAAACAATCACACCATCAATCATCATGACAAGAAACTGGACAAGCATCAGACAGTACGAAGACATACTCTTTGAACAATACGAAGGCATCGCACGCATCACCATCAACAGGGAACGCTACCGCAACGCCTTCACCCCACGCACCACAGCAGAGATGAGCCACGCGCTGCACCTCTGCCGCGAGATGTCAGACATAGGCGTTGTCGTGCTGACTGGGGCAGGGGATACGGCTTTTTGCTCCGGTGGCGACATGAATGTCAAGGGACGCGGTGGTTATATTGATGAGGAGGGTTTACCCCGCCTCAGTGTGCTGGATGTGCAAAAGCAGATACGCTCCCTGCCAAAGCCAGTCATCGCCGCAGTCAACGGCTTTGCCATAGGTGGTGGACACGTGCTGCATGTGGTATGCGACATCTCCTTAGCCTCGGAAAATGCTATTTTTGGTCAGACAGGCCCTCGCGTGGGTAGCTTTGACGCGGGCTTTGGTTCATCCTACATGGCACGCTGCATAGGGCAGAAAAAGACAAGGGAAATCTGGTTCCTCTGCCGCCAATACAACGCCGCCGAAGCTCTAGACATGGGGCTGGTTAACAAGGTTGTCCCCCTAGATCAGCTAGAGGATGAGTACGTGGGCTGGGCGCAGGAGATGATGCAACTCTCCCCCATTGCGCTGCGTATGATTAAGGCAGGACTCAACGCAGAACTGGACGGACAGGCTGGTATACAGCAGCTAGCAGGTGATGCCACCATGCTCTACTACCTCTGTGATGAGGCTCACGAGGGCTCTCAAGCCTTCCTCGAAAAGCGCAAGCCCGACTACAGCAAGTACCCCAAGATTCCGTAGGACTATAAATCTCTCTGTGACATATTCTTGACTTTTTTTTGACTACCTGTAGAATAATTGCGATATCATGCTACTTTCTATTAAACAATACGGTGATCCAGTCCTTCGTGCTAAGAGTGCTCCTGTGGAGCGCGTTGATGAACATATTCGCACGCTGGCTGATAATATGCTAGAGACCATGTATGCGGCGCAGGGCATAGGACTTGCAGCTCCGCAAATTGGGCTCAATATACGCATGGTTGTCATTGATATTCCCGAAGATGAGATGGAAGAGGGCGAAACAGTAGAGCCAGAAACTCTGCTGCTCAATGGTGAAGAAGTACCTGTCTCTCAGGTCATGCCCCTCGTGTTCATCAACCCAGAGCTAGAGCCTTATGATAAGCAAGAGCTTTTCACCGAGGGCTGTCTCAGTGTGCGTGATATACGCTCCAACGTCTCTCGTCCCTGCCGCGTTCGTGCAAAGCTGACTCAACTGGATGGCTCTGTGATAGAGCTGGACTGTGGCGGTTTGCTGGCACGCTGCTTGCAGCATGAGTATGATCACCTCGAAGGGATGCTCTTCACGGATCGAGTCACCTCCGCCTCCCGCCTCACTCTAGCCAAGAAGCTGAAGCGTCTGATTAACTGAGTTATTGCTTTGTCATACTGAGCTTTTACTTTGACAGAACAGCTTGGTCGATGTAATGTAGGTGGCAATGAAGATATTGCGCCTTTTACCCCTCCTTGTTACCCTTGGAAGCTCACTTTCTGTGACAGCTGCCGATGGTGTATGCCCTTTGCCCGCTGATGGTGTGCGTCACAGTATCTGCGTTGGTCTCCCCTATGATGTCGCTCTCAATTTTCTCAAATTGCACCACAATACGGGGAGTGTTCACGATTCTCCCCACGCTATAGCATTTCCTGATGACAGACCTCGTGTCATGCACACGGCCACTTTGAAAAATGGCAAGGACACTGTCCTAATCGTTGGTGTAGCAGAAAAAGAAGGCGCACCCTACGTCCTTGAAGCCATCTACTATGAGCCAGACGCCATCCCTGCGCGCCCTCTCAAGGAAAGAGCTGCGCTTATCAAGATGGAGTGCTACCCCTCTACCATGGTGCCTGCTGGTAGATAGTTTGAAATGGTCATTTATTTGATGACAAACCAGGTGTGAGATTCTGCTGGGATGGTGCATTGCAGCTCTATGCTGTAATCGCGTCGGAGCGGGTAGCTCTTTGCTGCGCCACCTTCTTGGCTGACCTGTGCCTTTTCTGTGAGCCCTGTGTAGTAGAGGGGGATTTTGATTGTGCGCGTGATGTCTTCCTTGAGGGGATTAAAGAGTAGTAGCATGCCCTTGTTCTCCAAGTCAGGGTTGACATGCAGGATACCATCATAGTCGCGCCCATCGGGACGGCGGATGTGGATGATGTCGCTGTTGAGTATGTTTCTGTACTTCTTGTACCAGCTGACAATTTTTTGAACGCTTTGCTTGGTTTGCTCTGTGTCGTAGAGGCGGTGTCCTCGGTAGCAGGCCTGCACGCCAGATCCGTAGTTCTGCATCATATGGGCCTCATAGTCCTTGAGGTGCTGGGAGAGGGGCTCTAGCGTTGCGGCTGCGCCGCCACCATGGTACTGGGTGAGGGGGACAAAGGTCCAGCACATGCTGGGGATGCGGTTCCACATGCCGTCATAGATATTCTGTCGACCGATGACTAGCTGCCTTTCGCGGGGCAGAGACCAGTTCACCTCCCTGTAGCCTATGCCCACCTTGTTGCCACCGCTGTGCATGTAGCCAAAGTCGGGTATGTTCATGTAGATGCCCTGCTCGCACATCCACTTGTAAAGCTCTGCTATTTTTTTGCGCTGTTCCCATTGGGAGTCAGCTAGTCCACGGTGGTGCGCATGCTTTGTGGAGGCACAGGAGTTACCAGGGTAAGAGCCGTCATTTTCAAAGACACGCATGCCTGTCTTTTCAAAGTAGCTTTTTATTTTGCGGAAGTAGTCGTAGCCCCACTCGGAGCAGAGGCAGGGTGATGTGCCAAATATCATGCCGCCTGTCTTGCCTGTTTTGGGGTTGATGACATCGACATCAGCAGAGATGCCACGGCTGGATAGCAGGGAGTAGCCACCCAGCTCTACCCCCTTAGATTTCGCGTAGTCGCTTAGCATCTTGCCAAATTGGTAGTTGGCGGCAGACTCATCCTCCATATTAAGACCAGAGCCAAAGCTGAGGATGACCATCTCATAACCGGTCTCCGCGCACTGGTCAATGGCGTTTTTGACTACTCCCTCGTTAGTGGAGGTGCAGTGCATGAAGATGGGATTCTCTGTCAGCCAAGGGGAGATGGTGCGGTACATCTGTCGGACAAAGAGTCCCTTGCGCTCCCTGTCCTCGCTGTCAAATGGCATTTCCCAAACGCGGAAGGTGGAGAAGCTTTCCCCCGCCTTCACGATGGCATCAGGCCCCATAGGTAACTTCACCTCCAAGAGACAGGGCGTGGCAAGTGGGTAGTTGACTTGCGATGTGTAGCGTGGGTCGGGTACCCAGTGTTCTGTCTGGTCGCTTTCGCGGTGAGTCATGCCACGGAAGGCCCAGTCGGATTCAATGTGAATATTGGGTTTGAGGAAGCGGGGGTCACCCTCTCCTAGTTCCACGGGGGAGTCGGGTTCTGCGAGGGCGAGCTGCTCTAGCTTAAACTCATTGATGACAATGTCCTTTTGGCTCTTGTTTTCCACTTCTATCCATTTGGAGATGGTGGGGATGCCGTCGTAGAGGGCAAAGTGTATGGTGACGCGTATGCCTTCCAGTTCCTTGGCGGGGTGGGTGAGGACGAGGCTGAGCACCTGACCCGATGGGTCTTTCTTGTTGCTTGCCCAGCGGCTCTTTGCCCACTTAATGCGGGGTTTCAGGGCAGAGACGTAGAAGTCCACGACTTCGAAGCTGTCCTTGGCAGCTGTCATCTTGTCCAGCCACTCGCGTTTGAAGTAACCGTACTCAAACTGGCTTTCCACCCCACCTAAGGCATAGCTTTTTCCGTTGATAGTGAGACTGCCTTCATTGCTAACCGCACGCAAGAGTTCCTCATTGTTCATGAGATTGCTGTAGCCTACGTTGGCGAAGTAGGGGCTTATTTTCCAAGAGCGGGCGACGAGACCGTTGCTGATGACTATTTCCCTTCCTCCATCGGTCTGCATGACCTGCGCCTTGGCCTTGTCGCGGTGGAGCAGCCAATCATACTTTGCTGTAGCGAGGGGGAGGCTGCATGCGGGCAGCTGGTGCGCCTTGTCCACCAGAGGGCTTTCATTGCTAGCCTTGCCTTGCTCGCTGATGCTATTGATATCCACGGCCACAGGGGCATGACCTGTGTAGGTGATTTGAGGCTCTATCCATGCGACAGCATCACCAGAGTAGCCGTCCTGCCCCTTTTCTACGAGAAGTTCTAGCATGTCCACCTTGCTCACATCCACGTCAATTTCCGTGATGAGATCTCTGGAGTGTATAGCACCGCTGTTGTAGAGTACTTTGCCATCGCCTACAATTTTGAAGACAACCTGCCCGTCTGTGTCTATTTTACCATCCTTGCCTTCCACACCGAGGAAGAATTTTTGCGCTCCCTTACTGCGGTAGAACGTTCTTTTGCCATCGGCGAGGGGGATGCTGCTCACCTCATTGGGGGCAATTGCCTTTTCCCTGCTGGTGAAGCCTAGCTTGGCTTGGAAACGCGAGGCCTGCCCCTGTAGCTTGATTTTGAATTGGCTGTCAGAATGCGTGCCAATGCCCTTGGCAAAGACCCTATCACCTACGCGCAGTGGCTCACCAGAGATGGATTGATGCTGCATGGGCTGACCGTAGGATTGGACAAAATGCTCTAGGGGTAGCTCTGTGATGTCCAGTATTTTTTCAGCGGCACTCGTGCTAGCGCAGAGCAGTAGACCCAGAAGGGCTGCTTTGTTGGCAAGATGATTAAAGGTAGTTGGCTTCATGGCTTTATCGAATAGCTTTATCTAACATGATAGGCTATCTAGCCAAAAAAGCAAGAAATAAAAACAGCCGTGTCAGTGAAAGAAAAAACTTCTTGCATTTTCTAAAAAAAGGGTTAAGATTGAGTCGCGCTACTTTGTGTAGGCGCAACAACGTCTTTTTACCTCAAACATACATATAGATAACACCAGCAATGGAAATGGATTTCATCACCCCGAACATCGCAGCCCTCACCCCCTCCTTGACTCTCGCCGTAACGAACCGCGCTAAGGAAATGAAGGCTAATGGCGAACAGGTCTTTGGTCTTGCAGGCGGTGAGCCTGACAAGGATACTCCTGATAACATCAAACAAGCTGCTATCAAGGCGCTTCTCGATGGTGTTACAAAGTACACACCATCTGCTGGTCTGCCACAACTTCGTCAGGCAATTGCCGATAAGCTGAAGAAGGATAACAATCTCGACTACAACATGAATCAGATTTGTGTTACCTCTGGTGCAAAGAATGCCGTGTTCAGCGCGCTGACTGCTACCATTGGTGAAGGCGACGAGGTCATCATCCCCATGCCCTACTGGGTCAGCTACCCCTCCATGGTGGAAATATGCGGTGGCACGCCTGTCTTCGTAGAAACCAAGGCCGAAAACGGCTGGAAGATTACTGCCGAGGAGTTTGAAAATGCAATGACTCCCCGCACAAAGATGATTATCCTCACCACTCCCAACAACCCAACGGGTTCTGTTTACAGTGAAGAAGAGCTTCTCGCCCTCGGTGAAGTAGCTATTGAGGAAGACATCCTCATCCTTGCTGATGAGATTTATGAGCACCTGATTTACGATGAGGCAAAGCATGTTTCCATCGCTTCCCTCAGCCAAGAGCTCTATGACCTCACCATCACCATCAATGGCTTCTCCAAGGGCTATGCGATGACTGGATGGCGTTTGGGCTACTCCGCAGCACCTCAGAAGATTGCTAATGCTATCCGTCTCATCCAAGACCACACCTGCTCCAACGTGACGAGCTTTGCTCAGTATGGTGCGATAGAGGCCTTGGAAGGCGATCAAAGCTTCATCGGTGACCTCCGAGAAGAATATGACTTCCGCCGTCAGTACGTCTACGACCGCCTGAAGAAGATTTCCAAGATCAAGCTTGTCGAACCCAAGGGTGCTTTCTACTTCTTCTTGGACATGAGCGCGCTGGGCATGGACTCCCTGTCCCTCTGCAATGAACTCTTGGAGCAGTACAAGGTGGCTGCCGTCCCTGGTATTGCCTTCGGTAACGACAGCGCGATTCGTATTTCCTACTGCACCTCATTGGACGTGCTCAAGGAGGGCTTGGATCGCATTGAGGACTTCTGCAACAAGCACTGATAGTCCTCGGATTTAACTCAACTTTATCACGCGTCGCTCGGTCATTATCTGGGCGGCGCGTCTCTTTCTTATGATGCGCCTCCTTTCATTCCTGTTTATCTGCGCCTTTGTCACAGTACTCTGTGCCAAGGAACTGCCCGAGCATAGCCCGCTGCGCCTGCGCGATGCGGCACGCTATGACGAGGTGATGTGGCTATGCTCCCACAATGCCATGAGTAATAGTGATGACAAGTGGCTGATGCCTAATCAGATTTGGAGCATCAAAAAGCAATTGGAACGTGGTGTCCACGCCCAGATGTGGGATGTGTGGATGCACGAGGGAGAGCCCTATCTGCGCCATGGTTCTGGTGTGCTGGCCGACCCTGGAAAGAAGAAGCTCAGCCGCGCCTGTGAGGAGCTTAAAAACTACCTCGACAGCGAACCCCGCGCCATCGTCACCCTCATACTGGAGTCCAAGGTGGAGGATGCCCCCATTATGGCAGCTTTGGAAAAGGCGGGGCTGCTCCCCTACCTCCTGCCCAAGACAGAGTCCCAGAAATGGTCCACATTGGGAGAGCTGCGCAAGAGCGGCAAAAGGCTCATCATCTTTTGCGACAGACGCACAGAGAGCTTTCAGCAGCTTTGGCAGCATGCTGTGGAGACAGATTGGGTGAACAAGAATGTCAAAGCCCTCACCAACCGCCTGAGAAGGGGGCAGAAGGAAAATGCCCTCTTCATCGTCAACCACTTTGTCTGCAATCCTTTTCCTAATAAGGCTGCCGCAGAGCAAATTAACACCACCCAGCGATTGCAACAGAGGGTGGATGAATTGCAGCGACTCTACGCGCGGCATCCCAACTTCCTGACCTTGGACTTCATCGGATGCAAGCAATCTGTAGCCTTTGTGCATGAAAAAAATGCAGAAAAGAAACTAGTGGAGAAGAAATAATATGCCCCGTAGCACCCCCATAGAGATGGTCTTTCGCAGCCCTGCCTTTGCAGAGCAGCTGGGACGCCTGAAGGCAGGTGGCACGCGCGAGAAACCCCTTGTCATGGAGCGTTGCTGCCTAGCCAGCCTCTCTTTTTATCTCTCCCTTGTTGCTCTGGCAGCGCAGAAAAAGCAACGCCTTTGGGTTGTCTGTGATGCCCTGCCCATGCAGGAAAGGGTGGTGGCAGAGCTGCCCCTCTGGACAGGCACGGATTGCGTTAATATACCCGAGCAAGAATTGCATATCAATGGCGGCATGAGTGACCCAGAGCTGGTCGCAGAGCGTCTCAGTGCCCTGCAACGCATCAGCGAGCCACCGACACAGAGGCAGTTGGTCATTGTCACGCGGGCGGGATTGCATCAGCTAGCGCCACGCTTTTCCGAGGGCGACAGGCAGCATATACTGCGGCTGAAGCAGGATGAGGACTACGAGCTAGAGCGATTGCAGCGGCAGCTCGAAGAGGCGCAATTTGAGCGCGTGGATCAGGTTGTCGCTCGTGGTGAATGGAGCTTGCGCGGGGGGATTTTGGATGTCTTTCCCCTGCAATCTGCATGGCCCATGCGCTTGGAGTTCTTTGGGGATAGCCTCGAGAGCATACGCGCCTTTGATGTGGATAGCCAGCTATCCTTCAAAAAATTAGCCCTCGCGGAATTGGTGTTGCATGAGCCCGATGCCCCGCAGCGTTTGGAAAGCTGGATAGATCCGCATGACCTCATACTAAGTTGCCCCGGTGCGGGTATGGCTGGGGATGTCGTCTTCTTTGAGATACCGCCTGACCGCCTTGATAGCTCTGATTTGTTGGGTGAGGAAGGGAATGCCACAGAGCAACTGGCTAGCTATCCCTCTCCCTTGGGCAGCTTTGAGACAGGTGACTTTGTGATGCAGGAGGCAAAGCGCGCTCTGGCGCGTCAGCAGCTCTTGCAGTGGAGGCAGCAGAAGTGGCAGCTTCACATCTACTTCCCCCACGCAGGGGAGAAAGCCCGATTTGAGGAAATATGTGGAGAGGATGATGCCTGGTCAGGCATCGTGCAACATGATGGAGACTTGCCCTTTGGCTTCTCCATCCCCGCGGCAAAGCTTGCTATCATTTCTGCCGCAGAAATCTTTGGACGCTACAGCTCCCCCCATGCGCGACGCGCTGCGGATAGGGAAGAGCAGATGCGGCGAGAGAGAGCACAAGCCCCTCTGCGAGAAATAGAAGAAGGCGACCTCGTCATCCATGCCTCCCATGGACTGGGGCGATTTGTCGGAGTCGTACTGGATGAGAAAACAGGAGAAGAAGAACTGCATATCCAATACGCAGGAGAGATACTCCTCCGCATCCCATTAAACCAGAGTCACCTTGTCTCCAAGTACGTGGGCTTGGGAGGCAAGACGCCAGAACTCAGCCGCATAGGGGATGCCCGCTGGCAACGCGCCTGCAAGGCAGCTCAACAGGCTGTTGCGGACTATGCCGCCCAGCTCTTGGAAGTACACGCCCAGCGCGAGAGTAATCCGGGGCTCAGTCATCCAGCGGACTCCAGTTGGATGTGGCAGTTTGAATCCAGCTTCCCCTACAGAGAAACCCCTGACCAGCTGCGCGCCATCAATCAGGCAAAATCTGATATGGAATCCAACCGCCCCATGGACAGACTCATCTGTGGCGACGTGGGCTTTGGGAAAACAGAAGTCGCCATACGTGCAGCCTTTAAGTGCGTGACAGGTGGGCATCAGACCGCCATGCTTGCCCCCACAACAGTCTTGGCAGACCAGCATTGGCGCACCCTGAGAGCCCGCATGAGCGAATACCCTGTGCGCATAGAACTACTCAGCCGCTTTACCACCGCAAAGAAGGCCAAGGAAGTCATCGCGGGACTGGCATCGGGTGATGTGGACATCGTCGTGGGAACACATCGTCTCATCTCCAAAGACATACGCTTTGCCAAGTTGGGACTCGTCATCATAGATGAAGAACAACGCTTTGGTGTGAAGCACAAGGAACAGTTCAAGCGCAACTTCCGCATGGTAGACATGCTCACACTCTCCGCCACCCCCATCCCGCGCACCCTCTATAGCGCACTCATGGGCGCGCGCGACATGAGCACCATAGAGACAGCCCCCCTCAACCGCATACCCGTGCAGACAGCCGTTTGCCCCTATGATGAGGAACTCATCCAGAAAGCCATCAAGCGCGAGATAGAGCGTGGAGGACAGGTATTCTTCCTGCATAACCGCGTGCATGATATGCAGCAAGTGCGCGCAAAGCTCCAAGCCCTCGTCCCCGAGGCCAGCATCGTCGTTGGACATGGGCAGATGGACAAGAGCGAGCTAGAGATAGTCATGCGCGACTTTGTCGCAGGAAAGGCAGATGTCCTCCTCTCCACCACCATCATAGAAAGCGGCATAGACATACCTAATGCCAACACCATCATCATAGATAGAGCCGACCGCTTTGGTCTGGCTGACCTCTATCAACTTAGAGGCCGCGTGGGACGTGGGGGGCATCGCGCCTATGCCTACCTACTTCTGCCACGTGAGGCACTGTGTACAGGCGATGCCAGAAAGAGAGTCAACGCCATTAAGCAGTACACAGAACTGGGCAGTGGATTTAAGATTGCCATGCGCGACCTAGAGATACGCGGTGCAGGCAACCTACTGGGCACACAGCAGAGCGGGCATATAGCGGCTATAGGCTTTGAGCTCTATTGTCAACTGCTGAAGCAATCAGTACAAAGCCTACAGGGCAAGCGGCCAGATGTACGCACCGAGGCTAGATTCAAGGCAGACTTCCTTTGTCTTAGCGAGGCGAGCCACCAGAACAAGGCTGGTAGCATAGGAGCCTACCTCCCTTCCTACTACATGGAGTCCGCGCAAATGCGCATTAGCGCGTACACACAACTGGCACGTAGCATGCACACAGGAGACGTGGATGACTGCGAACGCGCGTGGGCAGACCGCTTTGGCAAACTGCCACGCGAGGCGCAGAACCTGCTGCTTGTGCATAAGATCAAGATTATGGCATCCCGAGTGAATATCAGTGACGTGGAGGTGTCGGCGCAGAAGCTCATGCTCACAAGACGAGGTGATTATATACTCATCGACAAGAGATTTCCTCGATTGAAGGCGATGAAGCCACAGGACAAGCTGCGTGAGTGCCTGCGTCTCTTGGAGAAAATTTGATAGCGTCAAAGACGCTGTCTAGCCCTTCAGGCCTTCTAGTAGCTCCTCAAGACTACCAAACTGCCACTCCGCTCTCGAAAGATCCGTGTGACAGGTCATGCGGTTAGCTATTGCTGCACAGGCTATGCCTGCACGC
>CAYJON010000055.1:0-15107 GCA_964371795.1 uncultured Akkermansia sp.
AGCAGCACCTTGTCCTTCTCCTCTATGGTAGGGCGCATGCCAAGGTTGGCAACGCCGCGCACGCGCTTGCCGTCTAAAAGGGCATCGACTGCGTAGACCCCAGCAGGTGGCAAAGCGTAGTCGGTAGAGAGGGGTATATTAGCCGTGGGGTAGCCCCATTGGCGTGCTAGCTGCTGACCCAGCACCACATCACCCATAAGGGCAAAGGGACGACCAAGATGTCGCGTGACAAGCGAAAGCTCTCCCGCCTTCAGGTGCTGCCTGATATGTGTGGAGGAGATAATCTCCTTGTCCGCAGAGAGCAGTTCTTCTACATGCACCTGCCAGCCCTTTTCTTGAGCATAACGGCGCAGGTAGTCTGCATTGCCCTGCCCCCTGTGTCCAAAGTGCCAATTGCTACCAGAACTCACGCCATGTACAGTGCATGATGTCTCTAAACGCAGCAAAAAATCCTCAGCCGATAGCTGCATCAGCTCTGGCGTGAAGGGTAGTAACAGGAGCACATCAACGCCATAGTGCGCGGCAAGTGCTACTCTCTGCTCCTGATGGGGGGTGAGCAGCTTTGGCGCGCGCTCTGGGCAGAGGGAGAGCATGGGATGCTCTGCAAAACTCAGCATGCCTGAGAGCACGCCTTTTGCCGCCCTCTCCTGCTGGGTGGAGGCAATGACGGCCTGATGACCACGGTGCATCCCGTCAAAAAAACCTAGTGCCCAATGAATAGGGGCTTGCACCCCCGAGAGTTCTTCCCAAGAGTGTAGTATCTTCATGATTCAATCAATTGCTTGACTTGCTCCAAGGGGATAACAGCGGCGCGCAGTTCTTCTGCCGTGCAGGCCTTGAGGGTTGGGACATCCAGCGCGCGACTCAAATCAAATTGACCAGAATGGGTGCGTCTCAGGGCGCAGAGGTGTGCTCCGCAGCCAAGGCGTTGCCCTATCTCATGCGCGTAGGTGCGCACATAAAAGCCCTTGCTGCAATGCACTTCAAACTCAACTTCTCCCGCCTCCAAATCAATGCGCGTGATGCTGTAGTCTAGCACCTGCACATGGCGTGCCTTGCGCTCTACTTCCTGTCCCTTGCGGGCGAGTTTGTAGCAGGGCACACCATTGATTTTGACCGCGGAATACATGGGAGGTACTTGGTCAAAGCTGCCTAAAAAATGCTCAAAAGCCTCCCTCAGCATTTCTTCGGTGACATGCTCGTAGGATTTTTCAGCAACAATCTCACCGTCGGCATCTTGGCTATTGGTTTCCTGACCTAGCTTCATGCAGCCTGTGTAGCGTTTGTGGTCGCACATGAGGGCATCTTGCAGTTTGGTCGCCTTTCCTATGACCACGAGGAGCATGCCTGTTGCCATGGGGTCAAGGGTGCCGCAGTGTCCCACCTTTTTGGTGCGCAGGATGCGACGGCATAATGCAACGGCATTGTGTGAGGTGAAGCCAGGGTCCTTGTCCACGAGGAGGAGACCATCCACCTGCTCATCTAATTGTGTAGCCTTTTCTGTCATAGGGGGTAAAGAGGGGTTAAAGGGCTGCTATTGCCTCACGCAGTCCTGCGAGAACGCGTTCTCTGCATTCTGCAAGTGTTCCGCGCATGCGTATGCCTGCTGCCATGTGATGACCACCGCCGCCAAAGGATTCTGCCACCTTGGCAACATTGAGGCGGCTGTCTTTGGAACGCAGCGACATGCGCACGCGTCCATCCTCCAAATCTTCAAAAATAATGGCTGCGAGAGAGCCTTGCAGGACGCGTATAATCTCCACGAGATCCTTACTATCCTCACTGCTGAGTTGCAAACGCTCCTTTGTCTCCGCATCCAGACTGTAATGGATAAGCTGCCCATCCATCTCCACCACCATATTGGAAAGCACCTCGCGGTTGACCATGAGGGTGCTCAGCGGCACTTCTTGGTAGAGTTGGCGATTCACCTCCGCTACGTCCACGCCCTGTTCCAAAAGATGGGCACCCATGCGCATGATTTCTGGCGAGGTGGAACCAAATTGGAAAGAGCCAGTATCCGTATTGATACCCACATAAAGGGCAGTGGCTATCTCTGGGGTCAAGTCTACGCCCATCTCCGTAATGAGATTGTAGAGCATAGCGCAGGTGGCTGCGGCATGGGGTTCTACGATATTGAGTTGCCCGTAGCCCTCATTGCTGCCGTGGTGGTCAAAATTGACTAGATAGGGTGCTGTCTCCTGCTCTCTAGCGGGGGCAAGCACCTCAATAGCTCTATCGCCCAGACGCTTCCACGCGCCGCAGTCCAGACAAATCAGCAAACCCATTTCCTCGGGCAAGCGGCTAGGCATGGGCTGCAAGAGCTCTGTACCCACCATAAAAGACAATCCCTGCGGCAAGCTGTCCTCATTGTAGAGGCGTACAGTCTTGCCAAGGGATTGCAGGGCTAGCCCTAGGGCGACGGTGGCACCTATGGCATCACCGTCGGGGCGAAAGTGCGCGATGAGACCTATATCATCATGTTGATTGATGAGGTCGATGAGCTCTTGATACTTCATGGGGGCAAAGTATAGCTCAAGAACACGCACTTAGCAAGCCTAGGGACGTACTATCCCTGTGCCACGCGCAGGGCGGCTGCGTCTTCGGCACTCAGCTCGATGAACTGCCATGGCAATCCATACTGGTTGAGCGCGTCCATGAAGGGATCAGGGTCGTTCTGCTCCATGTTGTACACACCCTTTCCAGACCATGTCCCATCCAAAATAAGGCGACCACCGATTGCAGCGGGAACACCTGTTGTGTAGGAGATTGCCTGTGAGCCCACTTCGGCAAAGCATGCCTCGTGGTCGCAGATGTTGTAAACGTAGATAGCCTTATCAACGCCGTCCTTCTTTCCTTGGATGATGCAACCAATGCAGGTGCGTCCCTTGGTGGTCTTTCCAAGATCGCCAGGGTCAGGAAGAACTGCCTTAAGGAACTGGAGAGGCACGATTTCTACCCCCTGATAGGTGACGGGGTCAATGCGTGTCATACCGACATTTTGAAGGACAGTGAGGTGGTTGATGTAGTTGGGGGAGAAGCTCATCCAGAACTGCGCACGCTTGATGGTGGGGATATGCTTGACCAGTGATTCCAACTCCTCGTGGTACATGCGATAAATCTCATAAGTACCTACTTCCTGTGGGCAGGTGAAGGGTTGGTGGAGGCTCATGGCATCTGTTTCGACAAACTCGCCATTCTCCCAGTGACGGCAGGGTGCTGTCACCTCGCGGATGTTAATCTCGGGATTAAAGTTGGTAGCAAAGGCCTGACCGTGATTGCCACCATTGACGTCAACGATGTCAAGGTACTCAATCTCATCAAAGTGATGCTTCAGTGCCCATGCTGTGTAGACATTAGTCACACCGGGGTCAAAGCCAGAACCAAGCAAGGCGAAAAGACCAGCATCTTGGAAACGCTGCTGATAGTCCCACTGCCAGCTGTACTCAAACTTTGCCACGTCCTTGGGCTCATAGTTAGCTGTGTCCATGTAGTCAACACCCGCAGCCAAGCAGGCATCCATGATGGGCAGATCTTGATAAGGCAGCGCGACATTGAGGACTAGATCCACACCCAAGGCCTGAATCAGCGCGGTGGTTGCAGCGACATCGTCCGCATCAATTTGATGCGTCGTGATGCTCACGCCACTACGTGCCTTGACATCGGCGGCGATGTCATCACACTTGCTTTTTGTACGGGAGGCGAGATGGATTTCGCCATACACGTCGGACATTTGTGCACACTTGTGAGCCACTACATGCCCCACACCACCAGCTCCAATGATGAGTACTTTTTTCATTTCGAAATCAGCTTGCAATAATTTTTGATAGGAGTCAAGGAAAATACCTACATTGAGAACTCACCCATGTAGAACTTCTTCTTGCCGCGACGAATAATCATCACAGAACCACCTAGGGCATCAGCTGGGCACATGTGGTATTGGGCATCCTTTACCTGCTGACCATTGATGTAGATAGCACCCTGTGCGATGAATTCTCTTGCTTCGCGCTTTGAAGAACAGACCTTGGCACTGACCAGCACGTCGATGAGGGCACCCTCTGTGAGCTGGACTTGGGGGACGTTTTTCATCCCTGCCTTGATGTCCTGTAGGCTGAGGCTGCTGTAGTCGCCGGCAAAGAGCTTTTCGCTAATCATTACCGCGCGGTCAAATTCTTCTTCACCGTGCAGGTCAGTGATGATTGCCTTGGCAAGGGCACGCTGTGCCAGACGCTTTTCTGGCTGGGGAGTGTGCTCCAACTCAATAGCTTCGATTTCCTCACGTGTGAGGAAGGTGAGCTTCTTGAGGTAGGAGATGACTTCGGAGTCCTCGGAGTTGAGGAGGAATTGGTAAAGCTCATAGGCAGAGGTGCGGCTCTTATCCAACCAGAGGGCGTTACCCTCGCTCTTGCCAAACTTGTTGCCCTGAGAATCTGTAATCAGCGGCATGGTAAAGCCGTAAACTGTGTCGCCTGTCGTCTTGCGAATCAGCTCTATACCCGTGGTGATATTACCCCACTGGTCACTGCCAGCCACCTGCAAGTCTACGCCCTTGTTCTCATGCAGGTACTTGAAGTCAATGGCCTGAATGAGCATGTAAGAAAATTCTGCGTAGGATATGCCTGTCTCCATCTGGCGACGCACATGGTCCTTGCCCAGCATGTAGCCCACGTTGATGTACTTCCCGTAATTGCGGAAGAAGTCAATCACGTTCAAATCAGCAATCCAGTCATAGTTGTTCACCACCTCAAAGGCAAAGAGGCGTTCTACCTGTGCCTTGAGAGCATTGTAATTGTTGATAACAACTTCGCGTTGCTGCAATTCACGCTCCACCGTGCCGCGTGGGTCACCGATGAAACCTGTCGCCAAACCTACGAGTAGGATGGGAGTGTGTCCCGCGGCCTTGAGACGGCGTGTGATGAGGAAGCTCGAATAATGCCCTAGATGTAGACTATCTGCTGTGGGGTCTGTGCCAATATAAAATGTCAGTCCTCCCTGATTGAGTTTTTCTATTAAATCGGGACTAGAAATGCTATTGACCAATCCGCGCCATTCGAGTTCTTCATACAGAGTCATAATACTAGAGATATGTTTATGTTCTCCCCAACTGCTTATCAGTCGGGGCGGTGCAGAGTGTAGCACAAATCCTCTGCTGAGTCAATGCGCAATCAGAGCGGCAGCAAGCCATTCCAAGCAGTCACTGATCCCGACGTACCCGTCTCATCAACAGGGATGAAGTCAAGACGGCCACCAGCCTCTTCCAAAATCACCGCAGCTGCGGCAAAATCCCAGATATTGATTTCATTTTCAATATAAGCATCAAAACGCCCCGCAGCAATGTAGCACAGTGTGAGTGCAGCAGAGCCCAGTATACGCACCTTTCTCACCTGAGACGAGAGCTTCGCAAAACGTTGCAAACCCGCCTCACCTGATGAATCGTGCCGCCCATGACCGACAAATATCACCGCCTGCGACATCTCACTACGTGTCGAGACCCGCAGGGCTCTATCATTGCAAAATGCCCCCTGTCCGCGCAGCGCGGAAAAGCACTCCTTCTGCATGGGATCGTAGACACAGCCCATGACGAGATGGTCCCTGTGGCGCAGTGCGACAGAAACACAAAAAATGGGGATGGAGTAAAAAAAGTTCACCGTCCCATCAATGGGATCAATAATCCATTCATAGTCGCTGCTATTCTTGTAGCTATCGCTCTCTTCACCCAGCACACTGTCCGTGGGGTAGACGGCAAGAAGGGCATCGGTGATGCGCGTCTGAATCTCCTTGTCGAGGCGCAGCTTGATATCATGCGCTAGTTCCTCATCGACAATGCGCTCACTGCCCATATACTGTTCTCTAAGGTATTCCCCTGCTTCACGCGTCACGCGCAGGAGCAAGTCGAAACGTTGTTGATAATCGGGCTCTGTCATGATGCTGTTTCTTTTTTTGGATTAAGTTGTTGATGCGCAAAATCCAATATAGAATCAGCGAGTTTTGGAACGTACTTGGCGAGCAGCTTTTTCAACTGCTCATCCCCTGCGACTGCGGGGCGTGGCATATCAAAACCTACCCAGAGAAAAACTGTAACACTATTGGGGCGATGCACCATAGACCATTGTCCCTCATCATCAGGCAGGGTAACATGGAGGGAATTTGAGACACCTTCCTCATATTTGAATGGTGGCAGTCGGCTGGCTGTGTACGCGCTCTCACGGAGAATGTATTCCACTGGCGCTGCGGGACGGTAGAGGTAGAGCAAATCACGCTTCTGCGAATACAGTGCCATGAGGCTGTGGAAGGGGAACTTCTTGCCCTGATTCAGAAAGCAGTAGAGGGCTTCTGCCAGCTTCCAGCGATTGACGGGAAAGTCGCCTCTGTAGAGCTTTTGTGCATCCTCTGGCAGGGAATCAGTTAACTGCAAAGTGCTAAAGTAATCGCGCAGGTACTGCTCCTCTAATTTTTCTGCTGTTTTCTCTGGCTCACTGACGATGATATGCGCCCCCTCTTTCTCGGGGCAGCTGGCAGCGGCAAAAATAAAGGGACTGGCCAAGGAACCTAGGCGGCTCTCATCCTGCCAGCGCATCATACCATCAAAGGAAGAGCGCCCCGAAAGCAAGGCAAGTATCTCCCCACGCTGAGGGGCTTTGGAGTTGACCACCAGCGCGAGACACTGGAGAACATTTTCTTGATTATCAGGACTGCGGACAGGTAGGGATCGGGGGCGTTTTTCCTCATCAAGCTGCTTTTGAAAGGCCTTCTCCTCTGCCTCTGTGGGTGCTGCGCCAAGGGCCTGCTCCTTCCATAGCTTGGGTATATCACCTTTGCCTTCTATAAAGACAAGGGCGGCTTCTGCTTCCTGCTCCAAATAACGCTGAATGGGGTAAGAATAGCTGCTCACTGCCGCCATGCTGGGGGTTTCGTACTTCAGCGACTCCGACTCTTGCAAGGCGGAAAACTCTTCCCGCGCCTGCATCAGGGGGTAATTAGGAGCATTCTGGGATTTTTTTTTAAGGCGCAGGACGATGGGCGCCTTCAAGGCCTCATCATATTCAGCCTGCTCTATCATTTCCAAGTGGAGCATCAGCTTGAGAGTCTCCGCCTTGACGCGCATTGCGCTTTCCATGCTCGCCACGGGATTGAATATACCAGGGCCTCTGACCAAGCCCGCCAATGTCGCGCACTCCACCAGATTGAGATCCTTGACCTCCTTGTCAAAATAATGACGCGCCGCATTGCCTAGACCATAGCAGTGCTGTCCAAAATAGATGATATTAAGATACTGTGTGATGAGTGTATCCTTATCATAATGAGATTCCAATCGGCAGGTGATAGCAATCTCTAAAAACTTTCTATCGAGATTCTTTGCACGCAGCTCATAAAGATTACGCGCCAGCTGCATGCTGATGGTAGAGCCACCCTGCTTGTAGCGCATGCTGACAACATTTTCCATCAAAGAGCGCATCAAGGCACTGTAATCTATGCCGCCGTGCGTGAAGAAATCATTATCCTCCCTCGCCACAATGGCATCTATCATCTGCTGGGGGATATCCTCCCTCTCTAGGCGGATGAACTCCCTACCATTCAGCGTGCCCAGCGGGTGCTTATCCTTGTCATAAAGCACATTATCACCTGCCATACTGCGTAGCAACTCAATATCATAATCAAGTGCGCGCGTGTAGTAATAATAGCCCAAGCTAGACAGCAGCAAAAGCAAGCAAGCCACAGAGATCAACAGCATCTTCATCCAAATATGACGAAGATGAAAAATACGGTACCAACGCTTGCGCTTATTAGACAAAGAGGGCATAAAAGATTAGGGTTGGCTATGCTTCATAAACAAACTCATGCGCCCTGAGGCTTTCCAATCGGGGAACTGGGTCGAGAGCATCTGCTCATACTGCTGCGCCTCCTGATTGTTGCCGCTGCGTTTGAGCGCGTGGATGATTTTGTAGAGAGCAACAGGCTTCAACTGCTCATCATTAACGATATTAGCTGTTCTGCCATAATACTTCGCGGCATCCACATACTGCTTCATGGAATAATAGGCATCGCCCAAAGCAAGGAAGAGCGAGGACTTGATAGGACCATCCACACCCAGCTCTATAGCGGCTTGAGCCTGTGCTATCGCCTCCTGCTCCCTATTCAAGCCGATGAGTATCTGGGCTAGATCGCGCATGCCCTCGGCACGGCGGTAGGGTTGCTGCTCCACGGATACATAGTGCTGCGCAGCAGGCAAAGCCTTCTTGTAAAGCCCCATCTCCAGACGTGCTCGCGAAAGGCTCTTCCAGATAAGGGGTTCTACCTTGGGGCGTGTCAGGACTTCACCTGCTTCGTTGGTGTACTCCTCTGTAGGCTCGCGCAGTAGGGAGAGGCTCAAGAAATAATCTGCTTTTTGGTAATCCTTGCTCTTAAAGGCCTCCCAACCACACCAGCGGAAAATGGCAGGCGGCAGCTTCGCATAAGAATCCTTGTCCGACTGCTCCAGATCGCGCAGCGAGGCAATGAGATTCTGGTGGTCACGCATATTAAAGTAACATTGCACCAGATGGATATCCACAAAGCGAGCGTACTTCTCGGGCGATGTTTCACGCGCTTTCTTAAAGTTAGCAATGGCCAGCTGCACGTCTTTCACCGCCTCATCGGATAGCTGAGTCTGCGCCATGTTAAAGTAAGCCTCTGCTCTCGTCGCGGGCTTACTGCGTGGGAAGTATTTTAGCAGCCCCTCGTAGTAGTAAATCATCTGCTTGGGCTTCTTGGCCTTCTTCGAGTAAAAGGCAGCGCGCTGCCAGCTGAGAGCCGCAGCCTGCGTGCTAGGGTACTGCTTTAGCACGCGCTGAAAGTCCTCTATCCCCGTATCAATATCGCCCCTCTTTGCATAAGCCTCACCGCGCAGGGCTAGGGCATCGGCCAACTTCTCATGCTTGGGATAATGCTCAATAAACTCATTCAAGGCAGGGATGGGATCATTGGTACTGCTGCGAGAGGAAAGCCATGCACGCCTATAAAGCACGTCAGATCGCAGCTGCTCTGGCAGGTTAGCGATATTGATCTGTTCAAACTGGCGCAAAGCCGCCTCATCCTCCACCAGCATCATTTTATCCGCGTAGATGAGTCGCACCAAATCATTGAGAGGGTGGTTCTTGGTCGCCTCGTAAGTGGGGTAGGCATTCAAGTATTCCTCTGCGAGGATAAAGAGATTTTTGTCCTTGAGCTGCTGGGCACAGCATATCTCCCTGTAGGCAGCCTCTAATGCTGTTTTGGAATAGGGATGTATCTGCTGCGCTGCTTGGAAAAAGCCCCTTGCCTCCCCATACTGTTGCAGCTCCATGTAGGTCTGCCCTATGATGAGAGCGTAGAGAGCGGCTTTTTCTGGCGCATCTAGCTCTATGTCATTATGCAGATGCAGGTCAAGCAGACGCTCAAACTCCTGCTGCTGAAAGAGGCTGAGAACCTGCTCTAGCAGAGCCTCGCCATAAAACTTTTCCATGCCCTCCAAATCACGCAAATCAGAATAATACTGCTGCGACTGCTCCTTCTTGCCCAGCTTTGCAGCAAGGCGTGCAGCATGCAGCGTCGCCGTAGCGCGCATCTGCTCCGAAGCATCTTTTTGAGCGAGCAATTGCTTTAAATAAGCATAAGCCTCTGCGTCATTTTTCGCCGCCATCTTGATTTCGGCAAGCCCGTAGAGAGCCGCAGCATGCAAGGCACCGTCTACATCCTTTTCCAGAATGAGTTGGGAGAAAAACTTCTCCGCGAGATCCATCTTGCCCTCCTGCTGGTAGACACGAGCGAGACGGTAGGTGGTATCACGTGCGAGGTCTACCTTCTTCGTATTTTTGAGAGTGATGAGAAAGTAATCATGAGCCTCTGTCAGCATCTTCCTATCTGCTGACTGGACACCCAGTTGATAGGCCGCTGCGGCAGCGTACTCCCCCTTCTGCGTCGCTGCTAATTTTCCTAAAATTGCGTTAGCCTCTGCCATCTTATCAAGCTGCGTGTAGCAAGATGCCTGAAAAAAGAGAGCGCGCGCCTGCTGATCGGAACTGGGAAAATCCCTGACAAAGTCGCGAAACAAGGCGGCAGCCTTTTCTAAGGTATTCTTCCTCTCCTCTGATGACAGAGTCGCATCCTGAGAGTGCTGGTATAGCTGTTCTGCTATGGCAAGGCTGTCCTTCTCGGGTTGGACAACAAGGGGGCTGTTGTCAGCAGCCTCCTGCGCCAAAGCACAAAGGGACAGGTAGGGCAAGGCAGCAAAAAGAGTGGGCAAGCTTTTCATATCAAAATGTTGATGTTAAGATTCTTTGGGTAATTGCTTCGAGAAAGAGATATTCCACACCCCTGCCCGAGAACAGGTGGAAATGACATCCGCGATTTTTTGCCAACGCGCCTCCGCATCTCCGCGAATACGCACCGCCTGATTGGGATTGACCGCCACCATGCGCTGCATGAGAGAGAGCAACTGCTCACGCGAAAACTGCACCTGATCAATGGTGATAATCAGCTCTCCATCCTCCTCTCGCGCATTGATAATAATCTCGTCAATAGCACGTGACTGCTCCTCCGTCGTGTTCGGAGCGGTGGGCACCTTCACCTTGAAGTCCTGCTCATTGAGGATGAACTTTTGCGTCACAACAAAGAAAATCAAGAGCAAAAACACCACATCCAACATCGCTGCGAGTTGGAAGCCTGATGTCTCCATTGCTTTTGTTTTGAACTTCATAAAGAAAGAATTTTAGAAACGGGGTTGCATTCGACGTTGAGAACTAGCCTGAGGAGTATCAATGTGCTCTTGGCGCACCATGCGCTCCCCGCGCTCCATCTGAACAGAGATAATAGAGAGAACATGCGTTGTCGCCACCTCCATATCAGTCACAGACTTCTGAATACGTGTGCGGAAAAAATAATAAGCCGCCATGCTCAAAATAGCAGGCACCAGCCCCGAAGCCGTCGTGATGAGAGCCACCGCAATACCACTAGCCATCTGCATCTGCTTCACCCCCTCAAAGTTGCCAGTCGCCATCTCTGTAAAGGTAGTCATCATCCCCACAACAGTGCCTAGCAGACCAATCATGGGCGTGATAGAAGCAATGTCTGATAGCCAAGTAATCTGGCGAGACAATCTATTGCTTTGGCGAGAGCCCTCGGCCTCTGTCACCTCGCGCAGCTCATCAATATTAGCGTGCGGGTTACTCTTGTGGAAGTTGATCATCGCATACACCGTCTTGGCAAAGCAGGATCTATCACTATTGCAGGCGTTGAGAATCTCCACATAATTCTTGCGATTGAGCAAACCACCGAGAGAGTCCACCATCTCATCAGGAATAATAGCGCGGCGACGCGTCGTCCATATGCTCGAAAAAATCAGCATGAAGGACAGGATGGAAAGCACGAGAAGCGGCCACATCAAGACCCCACCCTTCTCAAAAAGCTCAAAGGGTTGCCAAGTAAAAACGGCTGTCTGCTGCTCTTGACTCTGAGCAACAATTATAGGAGCGAATACATTCACAGGGCTACTCTATCACAAGGCGTCCAGCAATTCAAGCCACAGCTCACCCCCAAGAGCTTATTTTTGCTTTTTTTCGACATGATGACAAATAAAAAGAAGAAATATCATTTTTCATATTGACATTTGGACAAACATCAATATGATTAAGACATGCAAGCCACTTCCCCCATTCAAAAAAGCCCAAGCTGCTGCATGGATATAGAATTTCAAGCAAACGTATTCAAAGCACTGGGACACCCTGTGCGCCTAAAAATAGTCCGCATGCTCCTCAACGACGAACGCTGCGTCTGCGACCTGCACACGGATTCCGACAGAGATATGTCCACCATATCCAGCCACCTCAAAATACTGAGAAACGCCCAAATCATCACCAGCCGACAAGAAGGCAAGAGAATATACTACAGCCTCAGCTACCCCTGCCTACGCACCATATTCACCTGCCTCGACCAAGCCTAATAACTCCTTACCACAAACACAAAACAACATGAACAAAATCACCATATACGGACCAGGTTGCACCAAGTGCAATGAACTCACAGACATGACAAAAAGCATCATCGCAGAACTAGGCTGCGGATGCGAAGTCACAAAAATCACCGACCCCATGCAGGCTGCTGCCGATGGCGTTGCTATGACACCAGCTCTGGCAATCAACGGCAAAGTCATCGTCAAAGGCCGCGTGCCCACACGTGAACAGCTCAAAGAGCTCATCACAGCAGAAGCAAAAACAGCAACAGGCAGCGCATGCGCCTGCTCCCAAAAAGCAGCACCCGTCGTAGAAGAACCAGCTGCACCCGCCTGCGCCTGCTCCAGCGAAAAACCAGCAGAAAAAACAGGCTGCTGCTCTGAGCAAAAACCAGCTGCAAGCGGCTGCGGTTGCGCCAGCGGTGCATCCTGCTGCGGAGGTGCAGGAAAGAAGGCAAAGTGCATCATCCTCGTCCTCGTCGCCCTCCTCGTCGGCTTTGCCATCTATAAAGCCACCGCCAACAAAAAGGAACAGGCCGCAGAAGCCGCAGCTGCCGCCACCCCCAGCATCCAAAGTGGCGTAGAAGCCGTCTACTACCACAACGTCCAACGTTGCGTCACCTGCAACAAAATGGAAAAATGGATACAGGAAAGCATCAACGAAAACTTTGCAGACGACATCAAGTCCGGCAAGCTCTCCCTCAAATCCCAGCGCATCTCCCCCGATGACAAGTACGAGCTCAAGTACGCCAGCCTCATCATCAAGAACATCAAAGATGGAAAAGAAGTAAACTTCATCAACGCCGAGCAAATCTGGAAGCTCAAAGGTGAGGAAACCGCCTTCAAAGCCTACGTTGTAGCAGAAATCAAAAAGGCACTAGCCCAATCCTAATACAAAGGACAATTCATCATGACACTCATCCTAGTCATGCTAGGGCTCGGCATAGCCAGCGCGGTTATGCCCTGCCCCTTGGCAACCAACATCGCTGCCGTCAGCTTTCTGATGCGCCAAGTCAGCTCCGCAAAAGCCTCCCTCAGTGCAGCACTCCTCTACACCTTCGGGCGTATCCTCGCCTACGTGATGATAGGACTGATCATGGGACTGGGATTGAGTTTTAGCAGCTCCTTCAACTACTTCCTGCAAAATGAGCTCCCCATCTACATGGGACCCCTGCTCTGCATCGCTGCCCTCATCCTCATGGACATCATCCCCTTCCCCTCCATTGGGAAAAAGACCGATGCCTTCCAAAAAGAATCCACCGGCTTGCTATCCACCTGCGTGAGCGCGCTGGGCATGGGCTTCCTCTTCGCCCTCGCCCTCTGCCCCTCCTCCGCAGCCATCCTCTTCCTCAACGTCATCCCCACCGCCGCCCAACATGACACAAGCGGACTAGTCACAGGACTCACCTTCTTCGGCATAGGCACAGCCCTACCCGTCGTCGTCATCGCACTGCTCATCATCTTCAGCCTGCGCCACGCCCAAGCCCTGATGAAAAACATCGTCAAAGCCCAGCCCTACATCAAAATGGGCACAGGCATCATCCTCCTCCTCATCGGCATATACTATATCTGCGAAAACATCCTCTTCGTCTCCTAACCCACAAAATCCAACACCATTATGGAAGCAAAAAAAGAATTTAAAACCCTCTTCTGGATAGTCGCCATCTTCACAGCCGTCTTCTTCATGCCCATTGGCAGTGAACGATTCATGACAGCCGTGGACGCCACCCTAGACCTAGCAAAGTGGTACGCACAGGAACACGTCGTCCTCTGCCTACTGCCCGCCTTCTTCATCGCAGGCGTCATCGCCATCTTTGTCAGCCAAGGCTCCGTCCTCAAATACTTCGGCGCTAACGCCAAGAAATGGGTATCCTACAGCGTCGCAGCCGTATCTGGTGGCATCCTCGCCGTCTGCTCCTGCACCATCCTCCCCCTCTTCACCAGCATCTACAAACGCGGAGCAGGACTAGGACCAGCCGTCGCCTTCCTCTACTCTGGCCCAGCCATCAGCATACTCTCCATCATCCTCACCGCGAGAATCTTGGGATTTGAACTAGGCGTAGCACGTATGATAGGAGCAATAGGCTTCTCCGTCATCATCGGACTCTCCATGGCCTTCATCTTCCGCAAAGAAGAACAGGCCAAAAAAGAAGACCAGATGAACATCATCCCACCACCAGAGAAACGCCCCATGTGGCAAACCTCCTTCCACTTCTTCACCCTCGTCCTCATCCTCGTCTTTGCCAACTGGGGAAAACCAGACAGCAACGACCAAGGCCTGTGGCAAATGATATTTGACTACAAGTGGTACATCACAGGCGTCTTCGCCCTAGGACTCTGCTACTCCCTCATCAAAATACTCAAAATCAAAGCACAGTGGGTCATCCTCGGCGCAATCGCCACAGGCGCATCAGCATGGGCAGCCACAACATACATAGAAAACCAGACACTCGCCCCCCTCGTCCCCATGCTCGTCGCCATCACCGCCCTCTCCCTCGTCACCCTACTGGACAAGAAAGACGACGACAACCGAGAATGGACACTCTCCTCATGGGGATTTGCAAAGCAAATCATGCCCCTACTCGCCATAGGCGTTATTACAGCAGGCTTCCTCTTGGGCTCAACCCATGACGACACAGCCATCGCAGGCATCATCCCCAACAGCTGGGTAGAATGGGCAGTAGGCGGCAACAGCATAGGCTCCAACTTCTTTGCCAGCTTTGCAGGAGCATTCATGTACTTTGCCACCCTCACAGAAGTCCCCATCATCCAAGGACTCCTCAACTCCGGCATGGGCAAAGGACCCGCCCTCGCCCTCATGCTAGCAGGCCCCTCCCTATCCCTACCCAACATGCTAGTCATCAACGGCGTCATGGGACCAAAGAAAACAGCCGTCTACGTCATCCTCGTCATCATCATGGCAACCATAGCAGGCTACGCCTTCGGAACATTCTTTTAAAGAATAGCAGAACTACCCAAAAGCAATAGCTAACCCACCCCCCGCGCAGTACAAACTGCGCGGGGGGTTGATTTTTACCCTTGCGTCACCCTGCGCGATAGCGTTCAAGTGGATTCTCAAGGCATTCAATGCCTTGAGTGCGCTCAAGGGCGCAGTCCCTTGCAGGTGCAGGACAGAGTCCTGCAA
>CAYJON010000056.1:0-14661 GCA_964371795.1 uncultured Akkermansia sp.
CCCTTTAGGGAACCTCCCCTTTTTCAAGGAGGTTCTTATGGATAGTGGATTTACCAGAACCGTTAGGCCCCGCAAATATCCGTAGGCGTTTTGTGGCCATTGAGTTTGATACAGCGTTGAGTTACTTTTACCTTTTTAGCAATATCCTTAATCTTATGCTTTTCGCCTTTGCTGTTTATGGTGTAAACTGCATCGTCCTCAGCATAAGTGAGATTATCACCTTCTACTAGAGCTCTACTCGTCCTTGCTGAGAAGGATTTAAGCACATTCTCTATATTACGAGCTTCTATTTTATCGGATTTAATCATATCAACATAGCTATATTTGCAAAAAGGGCACGATTTGTCAAGACAAGCTCACTCTATTTGCACTTCTCCACTGAGAGGCTCATCGGGAGAAAACTGATGCTCACCGCGCAGGGTCAGGCGTTTCACATGCTTCAGGGAGGGTACACCGAGGGCATCGAGGGAGTCTACCAGCTTGTAGAGCTTGCTATCGAGGTCGATGATGGGGACAACACCGCCACATTCTGGCGCGAGGCTCATCATACCCGCCTCATCTATCTGTACAGCATCAGAACGCAACAAGAGCAAATCTGAACAGGTCTTTACAGGGAAAAAGCGACTGCGGGGCACACAGACGGCCTGCGCGCCTTCAAAGCACTCTATAGCCGCGCCCATTGCCACCTCCAACTGGTAGACCAAGGGGGTGCTGGCATCGCGTGGGTCAAGATGCTTTTCATTGCGAATCACAGGCAGGGGCACGATACCGCCCTGTGCATTGAGGAGCTCGCGCAGCTTGTCAAGTCGCACCCAGAGGGTATTGGTATTAAAATAGCGATGCAGGCTGATGTCTTGGAAGGCAGCCTCATCTTCTGCACGGCATTGGGCGACTTCTCGCAGCAGCAGTTGACCATCGGACTTTCTGCGGGCAAGGTGACCGCCCTTCTTGTCAGCATCGGTGCGGCGTGTCACCTCCATCACAAAGGGCGCGTCACTCTGTGCCAACCAGCTGAGAAAGCGAGTGTCCATCTGCGCCCCAAGGTTATCCGAGTTGGAGATGAAGGCGTACTTCACGCCCTCCTCTAGCAGCCTATCCAACCAGCCAGAGCCGAGCAAGGCAGGGTAGATGTCACCATGCCCCGGTGGACACCATGCTAAATCGGGCTTGCTGGGGCAGCTAGCAGGCTCTAGGCTATCCACCAAGAGCTTGGGCACCTTGTTCTGCATCATCTCTACCTCATTGCGGCAAGCAAAGCCATCCTCCGCGTAGCGTGAGAGATGCGCCATGGTGTCTGCCGAGGTGGAAAAGGAGTTCATGAGCAGCAGACGCACTGCTGTGCCAGACTCCTTGCGCAGTTGCTTGACCTGACGCACGGCCACATCAAGGAAGTTCACATCTGGCTTGATGGGCAAGAGGCTCTTTGCCTGCTGCAAGCCCATACTTGTCCCCAGACCGCCGTTTAGCTTGATAATCACGCACTGCGAGAGCAATTCTGCGTCAGCCTCTGGGTACTGAGTAACAATATCATCCCACTCTACAATATCCGAGGCAGGGCTAATGCTTTCCTCGCTTATCATCATTTCCCTCTTCTCTTCTAGCACCTGCACCGCGTGGGCAAAGGCATCAATAGCAGCCTGACTCAGGCCCTCCGATTGCATCAAATCGACAATACTTGATTTCATGGATGCAATCTTAACGTAATACATCGAACAATACAAGGGGATTTTTCACATGACAAATCCAACAAAAAATGCTACATAGAAATCATGAAAGAAAAAGCCCCCCTCAGCGATAAGGAACTCCAAAAGCGATACCAAGAAGAGCATCGCTACGAGCCCGATTACAGCGAGGGAGGCGAAGTGGATAGGCAGATTGAAAAAATGAAAAAAATGGGACTTGACCTTTCTTCTAAACAAGCAGACATCATAATGGATGAAGAGCATTATATTACAATACAAAAGCAATATCGAATGCTATTTTGGTTCATGGTCTTGAAAGGCTGGGGAGCAATTGCTTTGGCTCTAGGCATCAGCTTTTTGCCCTGCATACCCGAGGATAAAAAAATCCTCATTATAATAGGCATTGCTATCCCATGTATTTCTTTTGTTGTTATTAGATACATCATTAGTCTCAGGCGACGCATGATTTGCCCCATCTGCGAGATAGGAAAGCTTGACTTGCTGTCGCTGGATCACGTGCCTAATGAGAGATTGCATTTCCACTGTGATGAATGTAATCAGACTTATATCTCCGATCTCATCTACAAGCAGCAGCTGTTTTCTTCTGGCTGCGTCATTAACATAGTCAAAGAAAAGAAAGCTGACTAGTACAGTCTGTAATTATTGCTTTGGTTTGAGGGGATTGACATTGCCGTCAATGAACTTGGGCCCTGTCTTGTAACCACCGAGGTTGGTGAAGAATGCCCAGTTGGTGGCGTAGGGCAGCAGGTCGTAGAAGTTCTGCTCGCACTCTGTCATGTCGGTAAGCACGCTAAAGGGCACGTAACGTCCGTTGGGCTTGGAGACAAAACGCTTGATACCGCGCATGGTGGATATCTTGCAAGGCAGGTGCATGAAGTACATGTCTATCTGATAGCCAGCATTCTTGAACATCTCCATTTTTTCCTTGGTGGACTTTTTGCCAGACATGGTGGCATCAATGACGATGTTGTAGCCATTGGCGACAGCTAGCTTTTCTGCCATGGCGAGCAGGTCGCCACTTTCGCGGTGTACCTCATTAGCGTTGAAACCCTTGTACTCTGGCAGCATTTTTTTGAACTCATCAGAGTTGAGCAAGAGGTACTTGTCCTTTGTGTAGACCATGCCTTCGAACTGGGACTTACCAGCCCCGCCTCGTCCGCCTAGCATGATGACCTGCGGTTTTTCGCCTACCTTGGCCTTGGCGGCATCCTTGCCAGCAAAGGTTTTTTGCATGATTTTTCTATGGATTTTTGTTCGCTCATCACTGTATACACCTGTCTCTTTGTCCTTGTAAAGTTCTGCGGTGGTGGGCGTTTTGGCATTGTAGGCATCAGCTTCCTTGATTTTGGCGTAAATGCTCGCTTCGCTGAGGCCTGTTTCCTTTGCGACTTCGGGGACGATGTCTTCTAGTTTGATTTCATCATCTGCCAAGTCGTTGGTTTCTTCGATGATGCGTAGCATCTCGTTGTTCACTTGTACTGCTGGTGCTGCATCAAAGCAGCAGGAGCAAGAGCTGAGGGTCGCCGTGCTGATAGCTAATAGGGCGCCGAGTATGGTTCGTATTTTCATGGTCGTGTATGGGTTGGGGTTTATTTCATGTAAGGAGCAAAAATGACTGCGAGATCAGCCATGATGCTTTGGTAGTGTTTTGGGTAACTATTTATTGATATTTTTTCGCCATCAGCATATTTTATGTCGATGCGAAAGCTGTTAATCTCATCTGTTGGATAAAATTCTGGAGGCGGCGGTGGGGTCCATTCTTTGAGCTTGTAACGCTCTATGAGGGCAATGAGTTGCACCTCCAGTTCTGCAAATTGCTCAGGGGTGATGCTGCTTTTCTCATCGCAATCCAAATCGGTGACTTCAATGACAATTTTTTTAGTAGAAAGGTAGTAATAGGTACTATTTCTACTACCTTCTGCCATGTGGTTTCCCGTCAGGCGACTGAGGCTAAAGTAGGATAGGGTGTTTTTGGGCATAGAATCTTGTTTTTGGGGTGTTTGAGGTGGAGCGGAGGCGCAGGAGAGCGCATGCGGGATGAATAGAGCGAGGAGGAAGAGGGATAGTGTTTTCATGGTCTCAGAGTTGCAGTGTTTGTTCTGAAATGTGGGGGTTTTCTTTGAGGAATTGATAGAGTATCTCAAAGCAATCTTGCATGGAGGTCTCTGTATTCTGCATCTGGAGGAACTCCTCGTAACCATCCTTGCCCGCTCCGAGGTAATCATTAGTGATGACGCGGTAGAGTTTTTCATCCTCAATACGGCTCTCTTTCAGGTAGTAGTGCAAGTAGCCCTCACCTGATTTTTCGCCCTTTTTGAGTATGCTTTTCAGCTCGCTACCGCGCAGTTGACCACAGACCAGCATGCCCTTGAAGGGTAGTATCTGCATGACATCGGTGTAGCTGATATCGCCCTGCAAGTCCCTGTAAATGCGTATAGAGCCAGCCTGTACAATCACCGCGTCAAAATCATAAAAGGCTGTGCTCATGGATTTGAGCACCAGTTGCCCTAGATTGGTCTGCTGGGATTCTATCTCCTTTTCCTCTCCCTGAATGGTGATGGCGGCATGCGCTACCTTCTGCGCCTTGAGGGCATCGACACGTGCATTGATGACCTGCATTTCCTTGTCTATGTTCTCATCATGGGCTATATCCTCATCCATGGGCACAAGCTGGGCTTCCACGCTCTTTTTCTCCGTATCAATGCGCAGCACACCCACCTGCGTGCCATAGCAACCATTGTGGATAATAGCTCCATCGGGGCTCTGGTACATGAGGCTATAATGGTCATGCCCACCTAGTATCAGGTCTATAGCGGGGCTCTGGGAGAGCATTTTCTTGTCGTAGGCATATCCGCAGTGAGAGAGCACAATGAGGTAGTCATGCTCCACCTCCTCGGCAATTTTTTGAACAATGGGGGCGGCATCATGTACCTTGATGCTGCGGCTCTTGGTCATGCTCATCAGATCGGGGGTGGTCACGCCTATGATGAGGATTTTTTCGCCTTCCACCTCCTTGATGATGTAGGGCTTCACCTGCTGCTTCAAGTAATCATCGGAGAAGTCAATATTAGCGCAGAGGAAGGGCGTGTTGGCTAACTGCATCAGCTCCCGCAAGCCCGCCTCATCGGCGTTAAATTCATGATTGCCCAAGGCCATGGCATCAATGCCAGCATGCGGCATGAGGCGCGCGCTTTCCTTGCCCCCGTAAAGGTCATAGTAAATCGTGCCTTGGAAGTAGTCACCGCTGTCGAGCACGAGGAGGTTATTCTCCTGCTCTCGCATGTCTTTGACAAAGCTAGCACGTTTTGCGAGACCGCCTTGATTCTCCTTGCCACAGGATTTGACAGGGTCTAGCCTGCCATGTACATCACTGCTATGCAGGAGGGTTACTTCTGCCGCTATCCCCAGACTGGCTAGGAGAAAGGCAGCACTAATCTGAATGAGACGAGTTTTCATGATGATTAACACGTGTTGGTCCACTAAAGACGAGGTTGCGCCCTTTGCGCAGGGCAAGCTTGATGAGAATAAAGGAAAGCCCCAGACTGACAAAGAGCAGCACAAAGTCAAACAATTGAGGATGAGTCATCGACAGCAGGGAATACAGGATAGTCAGAGTCAGCAGCGCGAGCAAGGCAGAGCTGCAATAACGGTACATAGACATCCAGCCTTCAAAGAGCGCAGACTGACGTGCCCCCATGCGTACTCCCTTGAGAATGATAGCAAAGCTGACCCAGAAGCCAATAAACATCGCAATGAGCACAAGCTTATGAGTTTTTTTCGCACTCAATCCCTGCTCTTCCAAGTAAGCTTGTATATCGAGCTTCTCCTTTTCGAGAAGGAAAAAATCATCATGCTCCGAGCTGCTGACGGGCACGAGTGTCTCCCCCTGCTGCTGCGCAACCAAGGAGACATCTTGCTGCCCAAGGGAGAGGAACCAGCGCAGGCGCAGGTCGCCAATTTGGGGGCTGTAGCCCTCAGCTCGCTCCTCTGGCGTAAAGCCCGCTTTGCGTAGGTGCAGGGCATTGTCCTTCACCATGCCTATTTTCTCAATAGGCTCTGGCCACTTCTTTTCAGAAAGGATGAGGGGATGTCGCGTGAATTGCTCCCAATGCTTATGCTGCATGATTTTTGGGGAAATGACGTAAGCACCTAGCTTGACCGTCTGGGGGTGAAGAGTGAGTGTTTTGTAGAAGAGCTCGCTGCCCTCATTGACATTTTTCTGTCTCTCTTCAAAGCTGAGGTGCATGGCATTGCGCAGGGGGCGTGTATCAACAGGCGCGTCCACCCACTCCTTTATGCTGTAAAGCGTGCCTACATCATTAATAGTCCTGCCCATTCCGTCTCTGTCGGGGGTGGATTGGTGGTCTTCCACCTTCTCCACCTGCTGATAAATCTGCACCTTGCGTTGCAGCA
The DNA here is from genome assembly GCA_964371795.1 of uncultured Akkermansia sp. Classification (GTDB taxonomy): domain Bacteria; phylum Verrucomicrobiota; class Verrucomicrobiia; order Verrucomicrobiales; family Akkermansiaceae; genus Akkermansia. The sequence continues at coordinate 6,117 of CAYJON010000056.1, forward strand.
GCAAGCCTGATTTGTGAACGTCAAAGACATCATCATGCATGATGTCTTCTGTCAATAGCGTGCCAACGAGACCGAGACTCTTGCCCTCATTCTCTGGCAGCACGCTCTTGTTATCATCCAAGACAACAATCTCAGAGTTAATATGACTCAACGCAGCCTCTGTGTTGCTATTCTTCAAAGTGCCATTGTAGAGAGCCACGATGAATATAAAAAGTCCTAGCAAACCTGATGCAATAACGAGCTTGCTAACGATTCCACCACCCTCGGTATGGGGTGCTTGGTATGTATTGTTCATAGTACTAGTATCACTTTTTCGGTGGATAAACATTCGCTCCATTCATGGAGTAAGCCGTGTTGGTGCTTGATTTTTTGATGAGAGTATCTTCTTTCTTTAATTCTGAAACTTGAACAAAGGTCTCCTTGGCATGGTCGTACTTCACCCCGCTCTTGTGATAATCGCGGTAGGTGCTGATGAATATCCAAGGGCATAAAATCATCAACACGCAAAAGTGAACAATACCCGTATAGTGAAAAATCAGCATAGGCAGGATGACAAAGAGCGAGCAGATGAAAATGAGCTTCAGATAATTGAGGGGCACAGTGCCTACAATTTTACCTGTTTGGGCATTCATTGCCGTGTAGTAGACCTTGCCCCATGACCAGCGTTTGTAGGTGTAAATCCATATTGGTAGGTAGACGGACACCCATTTCTCGCCTATCACTTCCTGCTTGTGAGAACTCCAGCGCACGCCCCTGTTATAGGGCTCTATCATCTCGCTGGCCTTTAAAAAACCTATGTCGTAGAGTTGGGCAAAGACGCTCTTTTCCAAGGATGAGACGTTCAAATCACGTCTTTCGGAGTGGACTCCCTTGAGCAGGGTGGGATTCCACTTCACAGCGCGCTTGCAGTTAAAGGGGAGAATGGCATTGATAACATTGCTTGTCCCCTTATTGGCTAGGCGATCGCGCTTTGACTCAATAGGTAGGTCATCCACCGCTATATCAAACTCTCGCCTTAATTGGTAGCTTCCCACCTCGTAGGTGGTCTTGGTCTTCGCCGTGCTGCCAGAGCCTGTTGTTTCATGGCTCTTGCTCAGGGTGCTTTCGCCTTTGCCCTCTAGCACACTATGAGCCTTGATGTCCACCATCATGTAAGGTAGGTAGACAGCAAAGATATTTTCGGCGTTGAACTGCTTTTTAAAGCTACTGTGGGCAAAGTACTTGTAGTCCGCAATATAACGCTCTATGCTGGATTGTGCGTTAGCCTTGTTCCATTGGAAGGGCACGACTAGGTCAGGCACAGCTCCATTGGGAACAACATTATTGAGGGAGAGAAAATTGCGGCACCAGTGGCAACGCGCCTCCAGAGTTTCGGCGCTGTTGATGACAACTTCTGCCGCGCAGCTCTGGCACTTGATGCTGACTATATCCGTGTCGGAAGAGCCCATATCCCGAGCCCCTGTACTGACATTGATGCCCGAGAGGCGGTCTATCTCTTCACGGTCATCCTTCACCCCATACTCCGTTGAGGTGAAGTCAAACATTGTCCGACAGAAATTGCATTGAAGCTGACTGCTCTCGTCCGCACGAGAGATGTCAGTTGCCCCGCACTTCGGGCATTTTACCTGTCCGTGTTTGAGCCCCTCTAAGAGGTCAAAGTGCTTTACTACGGGCTTCTCCTTCATCGTATTTTTATTCTAAGGGTATGTCTTGATTGCAGGCCTCTCCTAGCTTTCTGTTGTCGTAGTATAGCATAGCTCCTATGCCGAGGAGAATAAAACCTGCGCCCAGTGCAACACCAGCCAAGGCAATGGCAAGGTGGCTGTTGCTGCTCTCTTTCGATACTTCTGTGTGTGAATGACTCATGGTATAATGTTATATAAATTTTAAATCTGTTTAAACATTATAGAACAGCTTGTAATGTAGTCAAGCTGAAAAAATCGAAAAAGCGGCCAACCCTGATAGGGTTGACCGCTCTGTTATAGCTGCTGTAGCTACAAAATTATTGCTCGGTGATGGTCACATCATACTCCTTGCCCATGACGTTAAGCTTCATGTGGCTGCCGGAGATAGCTGCTGCAACACCTACACTGGTCAGAGCCTGTGGTGTGCCGAAGTTCTCTTGCTTGGGAGTTGTTGGATCTTCTGGGCGCTTGCCAGCGTAGTAGTCCTCCATTTGTTGGGGGAACATAGCGTAGATAACGCAGTTTTCGTCGGTGACTGGCAGCCCTTTTTCTGCAAGCTTTGCACGCAGGTCGTCCATACCAGGCTTGAGGAGGTCGGCGGGGCGTACGGAGATAGGCTCTTTGCCCATCTTCTTCGCGCAGAGTGCTTGGAGTTCTGGATCAACAGGAGCGGGTGTGTTACCGTAGTAGCCAAGAGCCACGTCAGCACACTGGGGAGAGATGTTTTCCCAGCGACCGAACTTGACGTTGAGCATGGCCTGCATACCAACAATCTGAGATGTTGGTGTGACAAGGGGAATCCAGCCCAGAGCCTTACGAACGACAGGGATTTCTGCAAACACTTCTTCGAACTTGTCTGTCATGTTGAGTTCCTTCAACTGGGAACGGAAGTTGGAAAGCATACCACCAGGTACTTGGTAGCGCAGTGTGTCTGTGTTCACGATCTCATTGTCATGGCTGGTGAACTTGGAAAGGCTTTCGTAGATTGGGGTGAGCATCTCTGTGAGGGTAGCGAGCTTTTCCTTGAAGTCAGGAGCAAACTCGGGGCAACGCTCGTAACCGTCAAGCATGGCAAGCATGCGGAGGCAGTCGGGCTGCGCTGTACCGTTAGCGAAAGGAGCAATGGAGACGTCCACTGCATCAGCACCTGCGTTGACACCAGCAACGTAGGTAGCGGCACCGAGACCAGCTGTTTCATGCGTGTGCACCCAGACAGGGAGGTTGGTGGCTTCCTTCACAGCCTTAACGAGAAGTTCTGTTTCTCTGGGGGGGATGAGACCCGCCATGTCCTTGATGACGATACCGTCAGCACCCATATCTGCAATCTTCTTGCCGAGATTGGCGAAGTATTCCAGATTATGAACAGGGGAAGTTGTGTAGCAAATAGTACCATGCGCAGTTGCGCCTGCTTCCTTTGCAGCACGGATGGAGGTGCGCATGTTTTCAGGGTCATTCAAGCAGTCAAAGATACGGAAGATGTTCATGCCGTGCTCTGCACTCAACTTGACGAAGGTAGAAACAACGTCGTCAGCGTAGTTGGTGTAACCAACGATGTTCTGACCGCGCAGCAGCATCATGTGAGGAGTCTTAGGAGCAAGTGCCTTCAGCTTGTCCAGACGCTCAAAGGGAAGTTCTCCAAGGAAGCGAAGACCAGCATCAATAGTAGCACCACCCCATGTTTCCAAAGCAGAAAAGCCCATGGTATCAAGAATGGGAGCTATTTCCACCATCTGTTGGGTGGACATGCGTGTGGCGGCAAGTGACTGATGACCGTCACGAAGTACGGTGCAGTTGAATGTAGCGGGTTTCATAATATTATTAATATAAAAAGATTTTCTGCTTCATTGGCAGCAGTTTCAACCATTCTAGCAAAATGCCTTCACCCCGTCAAGCGTCATCCTATGTCAGTGTGCATTTTCTGCTTTCTTCTCCTGACCTGCCCAGTACCAAATCTTGCTTTTTGTGGGCTCATCGGGGATTTGGCAGGAACATAGCCCCTCTATCATAGACCATACGGGATACCAAGTCTTTTTGTTCACTATGGGGGCAATGAGATTAAGAGTGCATTTTTCGCCAGAAGGAGAGATAATGAAAACGCTGGTAATATCCTCATTGGGGTGCTGCCCTGTGCTCGCTTTTTCTAGCACCCAGCCCTCGCCCTCGATGCGCAACAGAGGGGTATCGAGAATAGCCTGCTTTTCGGCTTCATCAATAACATGAGTTTCGTCCCCCATAACGCAGGTGGCATAAATGGCATTATCTGTGACGCGATAGCTTCCCACTGACTCCTGCACAAAACTAAATGAAGGCGCCCACCTATGCTTCTTCTTATCCTCATAATTGAAGGAGAAAATCAGCTGTGCCTTTTCTCCTGATGAGGATTGAAGACAGAGTGCTTCCTTCTTGGGATTGGTTTGAGTATCGCCCTTCCCCAAAATATACTGTTTCTCCCAATCCTCCTCAAAATGTATTAACCAATCTGTCGCCTCGATCTCAAGAAAAGGAACTTTTGCGAGTTCTGGCCTATCTGTATTTTCTGTTTGAACATACACACAAAGCGGAATCCTTGTCATGAAGCGCTCATAACGCACGTGCCTCACCCCCTTTGCATCATATCGGTAGTGAATTTGTTCCTGAAAGTAGCTTTTAGGCTCAAAGGCAAAGCTTCCTCCCCCTCCTATACCATGACCACCAGAAAATAAGACACCGTAATGTTTCCGCAGCGCGATATTATCTTCTCCTTTGGAATGAGCTATAAAATTAGGCTTAATGTCACTTATTATTCCTGATCTATGATAATAATCATCCACTCTAATCTTGATAGAATGAGCGACAGGGACAGCGAGCTTCTCCTCCTTTTTCAAAGCATTTAACAACAGTTCAGTAATCGAATCCGCAGAAAGAGGAGAAGAGCCTAACAGCAAGATAGGCAAAAGGTATCGGCACAGCTTATTAACCATACTCCATGCTAGCACAATAGCTATACAATCACAAGCAAAAAACTATTTTGACTTCTGTGGATGAGTTGCGAAAGAAACCCCCAGATAAACAAAGAGGGAGAGGATAATACCATAAATTACCTGCTGTGCGCTCTGTAATTCCCAAAAGGCGGGCAAATCACCACCATAATCACGCATCAGGTAGCGTATCAGATTATAAAGACAGTAGAGTATGCCTGTCATCATCGCCCAGAACGCGCCCTGCTTTGTCCCGCCCTTCCAGACAAAGCCGAGGACGAGGGGCACAACAACGCCAGTTGAAATCACATCTGCCGCCAGCCAGCTGATATCAAGGATAGAGCGTATCTGGAGAGCAACTATCAGCCCCACAACCGTTACCGCTAGTGTGGCGTATCGGGAGTGGCGCAGTTGCTTGCTCTCGCTCTCCTTCTCGCTATTGCGTATGTCGAGACTCCAAGTCATGGCAGCCGTATTGATGAGGGAATCCATCGTGGACATGATGGCGGCAGATATGCCGATGAAGACCAATGCCCCCATCCATGGCGACATGTGTTCCATCACGATGGCGGTGACGATGCCACCCTCTGGCAGTTGGTCATAAAGTGCAATACCAGCCATACCCGTGAGCACCACAATGAGGTAGAGGGGTATGTAGGCAAAAAAGCTCATATTGGCCATGCGCTGGGCGTCCTTGTCATTTCTCGCAGCAGAGATACGCTGCCAGACATTGGCCTGCACAGACCACGCAAGGCCGAAGGTGATGACGTAGACAAAATACTTTTCAGCCCCTGCGGAAAAGCTGAGGTAATCCCCCTTCCCCGCCCTCTCTGCGGCCATGGCAATGCCCTCCCAGCCACCGGACTTGGAATAAGCTATCACAAAAACGAGTATGGCGGAAATGAGTAGCAGGACAAACTGGATGATATCCGTGAGCACCACCCCGCGAAAGCCCCCAAAGACGGAGTAAATCAAGACTATACCAGTCCCTATCAGCACCGCCCACTCATAACTCATCCCCAGATACTCACCAAAAAAGAGCCCCACGCCCACCATCTGAGAGGCCGCAGTGAAGGTCATGAAGATGAGCACCATGATGGCGAGCATCTTTGCCACGGCTGGAGAATAGCGCGCCTCCATCATGCGCCCCTGTGTCAGGTGACCCACACGGCGTATGGTCTTTGCCCCCAGAATGAGGAGAAAGGAGGAAAGCAGGACGGGCACACCGTAGTACCAGAACGCACCCAGACCATCCTCATAGGCATAGTTAGCCGTCTCTATGGCAGAGCCAGCCCCCCACCAAGAAGCAATAAAGGTAATAGAAAGCGCCCAAAAGGGCAAGGAACGACCCGCAAAGAAGTAATCTAGCGTGTTCGTGCTCTTTTTCTCACGCGCAACGGCAAAAAGAAGTACAGAAAAGTAAAGAATCAACCCTACGAGAGAGAGAATTTGCAGGGTGCTCATGGCAGTACAGATTAATATTCGCGATTGAGGAGATAGTCATTGATGGCGAGAAGATTTTCTCGCTTATCTTCTGCAAAAATCTCCAAGGCAGCGCGCCCTTCGGCAGTGAGTCGCTGTGCCTCAGCTCTTGCAGCCTCCATTCCTACGAGGGCGGGGTAAGTGGCCTTTTGCACCTTGGCGTCCTTGCCTATGCTCTTGCCCATCATCTCGGGGGTGGAGGTTATATCTAAGATATCATCGATAATTTGGAAGGCCAGCCCCAGTGAGCGACCGTAGCAGCTCAGTGCCTCATACTCTTCCTCTGTACAGCCAGCAACCATTGCACCCAAGCGCACGGAGGCGAGGATGAGGGCTGTTGTCTTGCCATTATGTATGGCACGTAATTCTTCAACAGTCAGTTCTCTGCCCTCACCTTGTAGGTCAAGAACCTGACCACCAACGAGGCATTGACTGCCTGTCTGGAAAGCAAATTCACGCACATAGTCACCCACATGATAACGTGCATTGGGAGCACTGCGCGCCAGCATAGCAAAAGCCTCTGTCAGCAGCGCGTCACCTGCCAAGATGGCAATACCCTCTCCATAGACCTTGTGGCTGGTAGGGCGGCCACGGCGCAGGTCATCATTATCCATGCTAGGCAGGTCATCATGGATGAGGGTGTATGTATGCAGTGTTTCTAAGGCACAGGCCGCATTCAAGGCAATCTCAGCACTAGCACCACAGGCGCGTGCCGCCTCAATACAGAGCAAGGGGCGTATGCGCTTTCCACCAGCAAAGATGCTATAGCGCATCGCTTCGTGTAGGGTGCTGGGGCTCTGTTCTACGGTAGGAAGTAATCTGTCGAGATGGGCTTCTACTTCTACCGCGCGAGATGAAATGAGTGCTTTGATGTCAACTGCCATAATACTGCGAGCTTATAGCAGCAGTTGTGCTTTGTCAAGCACAGATATGCTCCCATCTTTGGTAGTTAGAAGCATGGATCTTTTAACCTAAGTTAAAATGCGACAGATGGGAGAAAAATGAACTTGCTGCCCCCCTAACATTTCCCTAGTATCATGATTCATGAGTACATCTTTAGAAAACAGTAGCAAACGAATAGAAGCCATTGATGCCCTACGAGGCTTTGCTGTTGCCGCCATCCTTCTCATCCACTGCTCCAACCAGTTTCTCTACGACCCTGCCATGCTCTGGGTAGAGCCGGCTTGGCTCAGCACATGGAATGACTGGTCACGTAGTCTGCTTTACTTCTTCTTTGAAAACAAGGCCTACGCCATCTTTGCCCTGCTCTTTGGCTTCACCTATGCCTTGCAATGGGAAAAGCGCGCGGCGCGAGGTGAGTCCTTTCAGGGGCGCATGGTCTGGCGCATGATTTTGCTGATAGGTTTTGGTCTGCTCAACGCTGTCTTTTTTATGGGGGGCGATCCACTGGTGTTTTATGCGCTCATCATGCTCTTTGTAATTCCGCTGATCCGTCTGAGTAATCGTGTGCTAATCATCATTGCGCTTTTAGCCTTTGCGCAGATACCTGACATTATTCACGGCATACAGCCCATCTACGCGGGGCTCACCGATGTGTACTACACAGAACTCATCGCTGGGGCGGGTGAGGAAAACTTCCTCCGTGCCGCCTACAACAATGCCACAGTGGGTGTGATGGCAGCCTGCGCTTGGGGGGTGGAGACAGGCAGAGCCAGCCAAACTCTAGGACTCTTCTTGCTTGGTATTGTGCTATACCGCACCCGCTTTGTGGCAAAACCCACTCGACAACTACTAGCCATCGCAGCCTTGCTGTTCTTTGTATACTGGGTGCTGAGGGGCTGCCTCCTTATGGATCTCTTCACAGCTCTCCCCGTCTACACCATTTACCTCAATCTCTTTTCTGCACTGGTGATGATGATTGTGCTCTTAGTACTCTTCCGCGCCCTTCCCCATACCGTCATGACACAAAAATTAGCTATCTACGGTCGCATGAGTCTGACCAACTTCATCGGTGGCTCTATAATATGTGGCACGCTCTTCTACGCATGGGGGGCTAATCTGGCTGCATATTTTGGTAGTCTTTTAAGCATAGTCATCGGGGTTATCGTACTAGTCATGCAAATTGCGTTCAGTCAGTACTACCTGCGCCACCACAAGCAAGGCCCCTTCGAGCGAGTCTGGCACTACCTCACTTGGCTGGTTAGAAAATAATCTAACTTTATTTTGCATTTAGGGTTGACATACTAGGGGCACTTCCCTATCATGCTGCAATCATAAAAAACCTATATACAAAGTTTTTTAAATATTATTTTATCATATGAAATTACGCATATCTAACATATTACGTACCGCATTGCTTACTTGCTTTGCGGCAGTGAGCTCTTTTACCACAAGCATAGCAACAGGTACTATAGCCGCAGGTGTTGTCACCTGCATCCTTACCCAGCAACAGGCTGAAGC
>CAYJON010000057.1:0-14531 GCA_964371795.1 uncultured Akkermansia sp.
AGAGGCTGGAGTGGGATTTGAACCCACGAATGTCGGTTTTGCAAACCGATGCCTTAGGCCACTTGGCTATCCAGCCCTTGTTTGTCGCAAGGACGGGAGATTTATACCATTCCTTTGGAGTTGAGTCAAGAGGAAAATGAAAAAAATCCCATTAAATCCCATTTATGCGAAAATTAACGAAAACGCTCATCTGCGAGCAGTGCTTGCAGCTGCTTGTGCGCGTAATGTATACGGGAACGCAATGTACCTTCGGAGATGTTGAGTATCTTGGCAATCTCTGGGTAGCTCATGCCCTGTATATCACATAGAACAACAACTTCTCGGTGTGAGGGAGAAAGTGTGTCGATAGCATGAAGGAGTTTTACCTTCAAATCCTTTATCTGCGCCTGTCGCACTGGGTCTGAATCCAGCCCCGTGTCAGCTAAGCGCGCATCCTTTTCGAGCGGATCTCCACTATCTGTGTTGTCCAAGCTGTAGCTGTTTTCCTTTTTGCGCTTGCGTAGGAAATTTCTGGCATGGTTGGCAGCAATGGAGTACAACCATGTGTAGAAAGCACTCTTCCCCCCAAAGTAGCGTAAAGAGTGAAAGGCCTTCAAGAAGGCTTCCTGCGCGACATCATACGCATCGGCTTCATTGCCTAGCATCTGATAGAGCATGGCGTGCAGCTTGCGGCTATGGCGGCGTATGAGCTCGTCAAAGGCGCGCGTCTGCCCATCCAGCGTCAATTCGACAAGGCTGGCATCGTCAGTATCACTGTAGTTATTGTCTGACATGCGTGATGATGGGCAGGCGCGTCGCTTTTTTTAGACTGGTAGGGAGTAGGCGCGGCCATCGCGTCCCTCTATCCAGTTGATGAAGGCTATATTCACCGTGGTGTAACCACCGGGTGTGGGGTAATCACCGCTGAAGTACCAGTCGCCACAAGGTCCTTCTATGGACTGATGCAGGCCATCGAGGCTTTGGTAGATAACCTCTATGGGGCATGGTGCGTCGTCAGGGGTGACTAGGATGGAGATTTCTTCTGAGATTTCTTCATCTGTAAAGGGTGAGTAAATACGCTTTACTGGGTTAGTGCGCTCTTCTACTGGCAGCAGTAGTTGGTTGCGGCATTCTTCATAGATGGAGTCGATGTAGTCATACATCCCACGCTTCTTGAGCAGAGAGACAGCGGCTTGGAAGGCGATAAATTTCCCCAATTCACTCATATCAATACCGTAGCAGTCAGGATAGCGTATTTGTGGCGCGGAGGATACGATGACAATTTTCTTGGGCTTGGCACGACCAAGTAGGCGTAGCAGAGATTTTTTGAGTGTGGTTCCACGTACGATGGAGTCATCTATGGCAACGAGAATCTCATCCTCCTCAATCGCGCCGTAGCTGAGGTCATAGACCTGCGAGACCAGTTGCCCACGGTTGGATTCTTGGGTGATGAATGTACGCAGCTTGATGTCCTTGTGGACGATTTTTTCTGCACGTGGCCAACGGCGCATGATGAGCTCTTCGATGAGTTCTTCGGAGAGTTCTCCCTTGTTAAAGGCTTCCTTCATGGCGTTGGTCACATGATTGCGACGGTAGGCACGAAGTCCCTCAAGCAGACCATAATAGGCAACTTCTGAGGTATTGGGAATGTAGGAAATAGCTGCACGGGTCAGCTGTCCATCAAGGCTGTTGATGACGCGTTCTGTCAGAGCATTGCCTAAGGCCTTGCGCACTTTGTAAACGATAGGGTCATTGCCACGTGAGAAGTAGATGGACTCAAAGGAGCAGGGAGTGGGCTTGAGTGTCTCTGTATACTCTTGGAGGGTGACTTTGCCATCACGCTTCACACTAATCATGTGCGCTGGTGGTAGTTCTAGAACATCTTCGCTATCTACTTCCATGACGCTCATGAGGGGGACGCGCTCGCTAGCGATGGCGATATACTCATCGTTCATGATGTAGTGACAGGGACGTATACCATGCGGGTCACGCAGGCAGAAGAAGTCACCATTACCGATGGCACCCATGATGCAGAATCCACCATCCCATGCCTGAGAGGCCTTGCCTACGATGTCATAGATGTCCAATCGCTTGGAAATCTGGTGAGGAATGTCTTTGCCTGAGATTTTTGATCGCAGTTCACGATAGATATCTGTATGTGCCTCGTCGAGGTAGTAACCTATTTCTTCTAGTACAGTCTGTGTGTCTGTACCAAAGACTGGGTGCTGCCCGCGCGCAATGAGTCGCTGGTTGAGCTCTCCCGTATTGGTCATGTTGAAGTTCCCCAGCACCATGAGGGTACGTGTGGACCAGTTGGTGCGTCGCACATAGGGATGGCAGCTGCCCTCATCAAAGAGTCCGCTGGTTCCATAACGCAGGTGACCCATGAGGATTTCTCCCCCAAAGTTGAAGTGAGCCTTATAGCTATCAGCATCATCTGGCAAGACCTCACCACGTTCGCGCATGTGGCGAAGGTTGCGCTGCTGTCCGCCAAAGATATTGGCTAAGGCACTGGGTGTTGCGTCTCTTTGACGAAACAGGTAGGGCTGCCCAATGGGCATATTAAGCTTGATACAGCCTACGCCAGCACCGTCTTGACCGCGGTTGTGCTGCTTCTCCATGAGGAGGAAGAGCTTATTGAAAGCCCAATCTGCCGAGCCGTATTTTTCGATAAAATAGGAGATTGGCTTGAGAAGGCGTATCGCGGCTACACCGCACTCATGTGTGAGAGGATCAGACATGTTTGGATAGAAATAAAGAGTGAGGAAAAAAGAGAGATATTACTCTGCGATAGTAACCTTGATGCCACTGCCTGCACGCAGAGTACCCATGACAACCCCTCCAGGTCCAGCCTTGAGGGCGTCTTCGACTTGTTCGGGCTTCACGATGCTCACCCAGCCTATACCCATGTTGAATGTATGGAAGCGGTCTTCCGCATCCACGTGTTCCAAAACCTTCTGTGCGGCTACATTATTCCAATAGGGGATAGTGAGGTCAGCACCCATGTCGCCGAGGAAGCGTTCCAGATTCTCTGGCAGACCACCACCTGTGATGTGGGCGTAGGCCTTGGGCACAATACCCATTTCGCGCATGTCGGTGACAACATCGTAGTAAAGGCGTGTTGGTGCTAGTAGATCACGTAGCTCTTGCTCTGTGAGAACATCGGGGAATTCCTTCATCACACGGCGCACGAGGCTCCAACCGTTCGCATGGAAACTGTCGCTGGGGTAGCCGATGAGTACGTCACCCAACTCCATGGTGCTGGGGTCTATCATGTCAAATTTTTCTACGCAGCCGATGCAGAAGCCTGCCATTTCCACCATTTCTTCGGGGACGACACCAGGCATTTCTGCTGTTTCACCACCAGCGAGGATGCATTTGCAGCTTTCAAGATAGTCGCACATCCCTGCAACTAGGCGGGTGATGCGTGGGCGCTCTTTGTCCAGACTGGATATACCGAGGTAGTCCAAGAAAAGAAGAGGATCGCCACCCGTAGTGAGGATGTCATTAACATTCATCGCGACGAGGTCTTTACCTGCCACCTCTAACATGTCCATATCAAAGAGGATCTCAGTCTTGGTGCCCACACCATCTGTACCTGTTACGATAACGGGCTCTTTGTAGGATGAGAGGTCATAGGCTGCGGCAAAGAGACCAAAGGCATTGCAAAGTTGGCGTGCCTGTTGGGTGCGCTTTACATGAGCGCTTATATCTTTGACGAAGGACTGCGCCTCAATAGTATCGACGCCGGATTGTTTATACGTGAGCTTACCAGACATAGGAAATAATGCGCCAATGCGCAGGGATATATTAGACTTTTTTGCGTCGCTTTGCAAGTGCAATTTCTACCATCTAGCAAGAGAGCTTGCCTTAGGGCAGTCTCCAATCCTTGCGATACTTCATATACTCTTTATTAGTCAAAAGGATATAAACAGGTTTCTTCTTGGGATTAAGATAGGCTATAAAGGCACGAAGCACCTTCTCATCCATTGTGGTACAGCCCAGAGTCGCGCTCTGTCCGCTTCTACGCCATATATGAAAGAAGATGGAAGAGCCCGCCCCAACAACGGGACGCCCTGGGGTTTCTTCTGTGTTGTGGCAGATGAGCATCTTGATGCTGTGTGGGTAGTCGTTCAATCGCATTCTTTCCTTGATTTCCCAAGGTGTGCGTGCAGCATGAGGCAAACGTATGTAGCGGTTGTAAAGCTTTGGCTGGCTGACATCGCTAACCCAGAGGTCTGCGGCAGTGACGCGTACTTCGGGTATGCTTCGATGGCGTTTCACTGGTGTATTAGTCGTTGTCCATAGCCCCCCAACGCGGAAAATACCTGCAGGTGAGCGACCGTCACCCTCTTTTTTGGTTCTGGCATTTTTGGGATTCTGGTGCAAGCCCAGCCCCCATACCAGTCCATTCTTGCCCAATCGTCCTGCGTAAGGTCCCAAGACGCGCACCCACTGCCCCTTGCTATTTTTTTCAACAAGGGAGAGGACGACATGAGAATTATCCCAGCCTTTTGCCATGCCTATAATGGCTTGCTCACAGTCTGCGGGCATGCGTGCCTGTACAAGGGAGAAACAGACGGAAAGAAGAAAACAAAATGTCAGTCGTATCATGATTAGTCAGTTAGTTGGATGTTAATATCAAGGTCGCTCGCACTCCCCTTATACTGAGGAGGACGTTTTTCGATGAAAGAAGTGATGCCTTCTCTGTAATCCTCAGAGTGGTAGACTTGAGAACGCCATGAGTTGATGCGCTCAAAGTCTTCCGCAGATATTTGAGCCATGCTACGACTCAGGAGGCGAAATTGACGCTTCATCGCACTAATAGAGAGTATGGAGTTGCGGCGCAGCGGGGCAAGAAGTTTTTGCTCCATGAGGTCATGCAGCTCTTCCTCTGGCGCAATATAGTTGACCATGCCTACATTGAGCGCCTCTTGTGCGCTCAGAGGGCTGGCGGTAAAGAACATCTCGCGTGCCTTGTTCATCCCCAGTTGGTTGATAAAATGCATCAAGCCCGATGCATTGTAGGGGATACCAATCTTTGCTGGCGTGATGGCAAAGGTCGTTGTATCAGCTGCCACAATCATGTCGCAGGAGAGCGAAAGATCGCAGGCACCACCCCAGACGCTACCGTTGAGGTAAGCAATGACAGGAATGGGCACATTCTGCACCGCGCGGAGAAGCTTTTCGAGAGGTACAGCGTAGCTTAGCGGATCATGCCCATCAAGTGGCAGTTCTCGTATATCATGCCCAGCCGACCAGACCCCGTTACGGCAATGCGCACGCAGCACAAGGCAAACACAGTCTGCATGGTAATAGCTCCAAATAGCTGCATCAATCTCTGCGCAGAGCTCTTCACTCAACGCATTGAGATTGCGTGTATTATTCAAGGTGATATAACCTACCTTGTCAATAATTTCAGTTTCAACCATACTTGGCTAGCTTAGCGTAATGTCCGCCAAAGTCAAGTATAAAGACTGCTTAGCAAGTGCGCCTATTACAGGAAGATTGTGAAAAGATAGCCCGTTGCAATAGCTATGCCCAGTACGCACATGACGAAGGTGATGACCATTTGCTTTTTAAAGACAGCGCCTAGGAGAGATACTTCGGGTATGCTTGCCCCTGCCCCACCTATGATGAGAGCGACGAGAGTTCCTAAGCCCACTCCCTTTTGTGTCAAAATATCGGCTATGGGTATCATGGTCTCGGTGCGGATGTACATGGGTATTCCGAGCACAGCAGAGACTGGGACAGAGAATATCTCATTAGCACCTGCAAACTGCGACAGGAACTCTGTAGGTATGAATCCGTAGATAAAGGCACCTATACCTGCGCCCAAAACAAGGTAAAACAGCACCTTGCGGAAGAGACCCACAGCATCCTTCATCGCGAATAGCGAGGCCTTCCATTGACGTGTGATAAAGGAACCTTGAAAATCCTTGTAACGGATTTCTTCTGGAGCATCACAGCAAGAGCCGCTAGCGGCTGGAGCAGATGAACAGCAGCTTGTAGCAGGTGCAGCAGGCGCAGATGAACAGCAGCTTGTAGCAACTGGCTGCTTCTCATCAATCTTGATGTAGCGATCGAAGCCCTTTTTGTCGAGAACATAGCCCACTACAGTAGCGATGACAAAGGCCATCCCCGCGTAAATGATGGTAGACACTACCCCAAAGAAGGTCAGGAAGAGGATGATAATCGCGGGATTTAATATAGGAGAGGTCAGCAAAAAGGACATCATACCTGCGAATGGTGCCTTACTCTTAATAAGCCCCATCAGCATGGGAATTGTCGAGCAGGAGCAAAAGGGTGTGATAGAGCCCAACAGTGCACCGAGTATGCTATTGAGCCACTTAGAACGTGTTGTCAAGGCTCGTTGTATTGTCTCCTTGGGGATGTAAATCTGAAGCAAGGCCACAATGTAACTGATGAGCACAAAGAGCACAAGTAGCTCTGCCATCAGAAAGATGAATGTACCTATCACACCAGCCGCGCCTTCATAAGGCATGCCCACAGCGGACATCGCGCTGTAGACGGCATTAATTATCGAGTTTTGTATTTCTTGCATATTTAATCTATATATTTAAGTTTATCAATGTATCGGGTTAAAAAAAATTAGTTACTTCCTTGCGTGAGCGAAAGAATACCCTCCGCGAGTTGCTGACCTACTTCTGCGGAGATGCAGTAGTACATCCACCTCCCCTCCTTGCGAGGAATGACCAAGCCAGCGTCACAAAGAATTTTCATATGATGAGCTAGCGTGGACTGTGGGATGGAAAGGCAAGTACCCAAATCGCATGCACATATTTCCGCACCTTTCAAACAGGCAAGTATCTGAATGCGACTTTTGTCGCTCAGTGCTTTGCATATCTTTACTAAGTTGTCGTGTGTCATGTCTGAAGAGAGTTTAACCTACATATCGAAATGCGTCAATATGTTTTTTCATATTTCTCACATTAGCTTATTTAGAAGTCCCCAAATGTAACTCCGACAATCATACACTTTTCAAAGAGGCATTCAAGTCAATAAAAATACCCTGCATCTGTGAAGATGCAGGGTATGAAAAGAAATGTCAGTGCGTTTAGTCTGCTGAGCTGTGCGCCTTTTCTTGGTTTTCAAGGTGCTTATAAGCAGCCACTTCATCAGGATCATCACCGTGATGCTTCTTGCCGATGCGTGTGCGGAAGAGCTTCATGATGAAGACAAATGCAGGGGGAATGAAGAACACACCCACGACAGTGCCTATGCTCATACCGATGATAACCACGATACCAATGGCGTTACGCGCCAAGGCACCAGAGCCCTCGGCAGTTGCCAGTGGCAAACAGCCCAAGATGAAGGCGAAGGAAGTCATGAGAATGGGGCGCAGACGCATGCGTCCAGCCTTAACAGCGGCTTCTAGAACATTGTCACCACGCTCCATCTGGATGATGGCAAACTCGACGATGAGAATCGCATTCTTTGCCGCCAGACCCACTAGCATAATCATACCAATCTGCGCGTAGAGGTTGAGCTCTGTTCCAGTTGCCCAGAGACCTATGTAGGCACCGAGGACGGCAACAGGTACGGTGAGGAAGACCGAAATCGGGATGGTCCACTTCTCATAAAGAGCCGCCATGATGAGGAAGGCAAAGATACCAGAGAGGGCAAAGATAGAGCCCAATCCCAGACCGTCCTGAGCCTTCTTTTCTTGGAAGCTCATGTCGACGAACTCCATTTTCCACTTAGAGGTATCAATGGTCTTAGCAAAGGTTTCTTCAATAGCGGCCATTACCTGCGCACTACTTGCTCCAGCGGCGGGTTTGACGCTGATTTTACCAGCATTATAGATGTTGTTGTGCCAGACAAATTCCGTGTCTGTGATTTCTTCTATGGTGACAAGTGCGCTAAGAGGCACTGATTCACCCATGCTATTATTGACGTAGAAGTTGGCAATCTGGTCAGTGTTGCTACGGCTGACACCAGATGCTTGGAGGTAGACCTGCCACTGTTGACCAAATTCCACATAGTAGTTCACAAAGAGTGAGCCGTTGAAGCATTGCAAGAGTTGGTTAGCCTCGGTGTAGCTCACGCCCTGAGCCAGACATTTTTCCTTGTCAATTTCAATGCCCTTTTGGGTCACTGCTGGCAACATCATGTCACTTGCCTGAGCAACGATGTTTTTTTGAGCCATGAGAGCATTCTCCATGATTTTAATTTGTTCATAAAGCTCTTGCACGTTCTGACCTTCTACGCCTTCGAGGGCGAAGGAGATGTCGTTGGATGTACCCACACCAGGGATGGCTGGCGGGCTAGCAAGGAAGGCAACGCCGTCTACACCAGATGTGCTTGCAACCATATTGAGCTGCATGCTGATATCATCAGCTGTGGGGATTTTACCATCAACCATAGGACGGTCTTTGTAGTCCTTAAGGCTAACGAAGAAGGTAACGGCATTGGGGGTTTGCACACCAATCATCACGTTCATACCAATAATGGTGGTAACAATATCCACACCTGGTACTTTGCCTAGCTTTTCTTCCAGCATCTTTGCCTGTACTGTCGTACGTTGCAAGGATGTACCAGGGTCCATGATAAGACCGCCGAGGAGGTAGCCTTGGTCTTCATTAGGAAGGAAGGCACCCGGCACATGCTTTGAGACAGGTATGATGCAGAATGTCAGACCTGCTAGGCATGCCATACTAATCCACAGATGCTTGCAAAGGAATCGTGTCACACTGGCAAAGCCATCTGCCACCCAGTCATAGCCCTTATTAAAGATGTTGTAAAGGGGGGTGAGCAGGGATTTGTGATCTTTCTTTGGCTTGAGCATCAGAGCACATAGTGCTGGCGAAAGCGACAGTGCATTGAAGGCCGATATGAGCATGGAAATAGCGATGGTCACCGCAAATTGCTGGAATAGCGTACCTGTAATGCCAGGTAGAAGGACAGAGGGCAAGAACACAGCGGCCAAGATGAGGGCAATGGCGACAACAGGGCCACTCACTTCCTTCATCGCGGCAAAGGTCGCTTGACGCGGGGACAAGCCCTCTTCCATATGTGATTCGACCGCTTCCACTACCACAATAGCATCGTCAACCACCAGACCGATGGCAACAACCATACCCAAGAGACAGATGGTGTTGAGGGAGAAGCCCAGAATGGGGAAGAAGCAGAATGTAGTAATCAGCGATACAGGCACCGCAATAAGAGGAATGAGCGTGGCGCGCCAGCCTTGCAAGAAGATGAATACAACGAGAGCAACCAAGACAAGAGCCTCGATGAGGGTGTGCATGATTTCCTCAATGGATTCATCAATGGGCTTGGTGGTGTCCAGTGAGATGTAGCCATTCATACCAGGTGGCATGTTTTCTACAGTCTTTCCGAGTACCTCGCGCAGGTCTTCCATGATTTGGAGAGCATTGGCATTTGCAGCCTGATAAACACCCAACACGGTTGCATTGCGTCCAGAAACACGGCTGGCAATGGAGTAGGATTCAGAACCAAGCTCTACCTTGGCAATATCGCGCAAGCGCACAGCCTTGGTGCCTTCTTGGCGCACGATAACATCGTTGAACTCTGCCACAGAACTGAGACGACCCTTGTTACGAATGGTGTAGGTGAACTCCTGCCCATCGGGCATGGGTTCTGCACCCACAGAGCCACCGGGGTTGATGTTGTTCTGCTCGCTAACGGCCTTGTAGACCTCATTGACGCTGATGTCCTTTTGTGCCATTTTGGTAGTATCCAGCCAAATACGCACTGCATAACGACCAGAGAACACCTGCACATTGCCAACGCCTTCCACACGCTTGATGGGGTCAACCACCTGTGTGTTAGCATAGCCTGTCAATTCTGTACGAGAATAGATATTATCAGGCGATTCGATCGTGAAAAGCATGAGGGGCAGACCCGTGGATTGCTGTATCTTGATACCCATCTGAGACACAGCTGCTGGCAGCTGGGATGTTGCCTGCGAGTATCGCATGTCGGTGAGCTGCTGTGCCGTGTTAGCATCAGTCCCAGGTGAGAACACAACGGATATGGTGCTTGTACCATTGTTGGAGGAGGTAGACTGGATGTAGTCCATGCCCTCCACACCATTCACCTGATTTTCAATAGGTGTTGCTACAGCGTCAGCTACTTCCTGTGCGTTAGCACCGGGGTAGACAGCACTCAGCTGGATGGTAACAGGCGCAATATCAGGATAGAGCGAGATAGGTAAACCGCGCAAGCAGATAATACCCAACATGGTTGTCAGAATAGCTAAAACACCTGCAATGATGGGGTGCTTGATAAAGAAGGAAGCCATAATAAATTAAAATTGCGTTAAAGTGAGTCTGTGTATAGGATTATTGCTGTGTCTCGGTACTTGCTTCTGCCTTGGGAGCAGGAGACGGTACGTGGCTCTTCTTTGCCGTGATGGAGGATTCCACCGTCTGAGGTTGCGTGTAAGCATAGGGTTTGACGACTATCTTGTTGATAGGTCCACCAGCAGCTTCGTTTGCCATAAAGACGCGTAGGGCGTTGAGGCCGCCTTCTACGATGATTTCTGCCTGCGTGGGATCAGTGATACCTACCTTTTTGAGAATCATGGTAATAGCATCTGGTTCTCCAGAACCTTTAGCCATGAAGTCAAGGTCGTCCACTGCGCCAGCCTGCTTGAGAATAAACTCATGGTAGTCTTTCACTCTATTTTGCTTAAGGAAGTACTCATCCCAGTTTTCTGCCCCTATTTTGGCAGGGGTGTCATCTGGCAGAGCCTTACCAGCCTGCTTTTCTATCAGAGCGCGTACATCAGCAACTCCTGCCTTCTTGAGGAAAAGTTCCTTCCAGCTCTTCACCTCAGCAGGGCCAAAGATGAGTGCCTCGACAGAGGGAGCACCTGTCTCTTCCAGTATCTTGGGCAAAACAGCTGCGCTATTGACATAAACCGTCTGCATGGGTTGAAGTACTTCTTTGCCCGTTGCATCCTTTCCCATGATATTGACCATGGGACCCTTGGATATAGGAAGGGGGAGGAGAGCCCCATTACCAAGGACAAACATCAGTATATCATTCCCCTGTGCGCTAACAGGTGCATGTGCAGGGACAATGTATGCCCCCTCAAGAGTCTTGCTCTTTACCTCAACACGCACTGGGACACCAGAGCGCAATTGACCTTGCTCATTATCAACACGACCAACTATAGAAAGCGTACCTGTTGTTCTGCTAACAGCATTGTCCACAGAAACAATATAGCCTTGTTGTGGGTAGGTTGAGCCGTCCTCCAAGATAATATCAAAGGGGAAGGCCTTGGGATCAATCTCTGTTGCGGTCGTATTGGTATAACCTTGCAAGGCATCCTCACCGCTGACATTAAAGTCCACGCGCATAGGATTGACCGAAGAAAGGGAAACAAGTGCCTCTGGGGAGTCAGGCCCCACAAGGTCACCTATAGAGGGATTAGAAATACCAATATGACCATCAAAGGGAGCGGTCACCTTGGTATAACCGAGGTTGATTTCCGCTTGGTTGAGAGCAGCCTTGGCTAGCTCTATATTGGCTTGCAGTTTCAACAGATCTGCCTTGTTACGGATAACGGCTGTTTCTGTATCAGTGATGGTCTTATCAGTGACCGCACCGGGGGACTCTGCATTGAGTTTTTTGTAACGGATGAGGTTTTCCTCATTCATGGTGAGGGTGACCTTGCCTTGCTCTGCAGCGGCCTCAGCGATGAGAAGATTTGCCTTTGCCTCATCCACGATGGCTTGATAAGGCGCGGGATCAATGATGAAGAGGACATCCCCCTCCTTCACGCGATCACCGTCTGTGAAGTTCTGCTGAATCACAAAGCCGCTCACCTGTGCGCGCAGTTCTGTTTCATTCACGCCGCGTAGTGAGCCAAACCACTCGCTGGAAAGATTCACATCCTGACGACGCAGCTTTGTTGTGTAGACAACAAAGGGAGGGAAGGAAGGCTTCGCATTGGGGTCTAGTTCCTTGACTTCCTGCTTCTTCTCTTTTACCGCAAAATCGGGTTGGAAGCTAAGAGGCGTGGTCTTGATAGCCTGTGCATCTTTTTTCTCATCACCTACAAGACGGCTATTAGAGCCAGTCACACGTACAGTGTACAGCTGATTGGTCTTGTCGCAGACGACAGGCGCATCTGTAACTTTATCATAACCCAATTTTTTAAACTCTTCGGCTAGTGGTGCATTCTGCCCCGTGATGGCAACCATGGTCTGGATGCTTTCAAAGCCATTTGCTTCTTTGACAGGGATTTCATACGTACTTCCCTCCTTGATGGCTACCATGGTAGGAATGCCCTTGGGAGTGGGGACAATGATATAGCGCGTGCGCAATACACTTTGGATAGCATCCTGTGGGACGAGGGTTGCCTCGCGATGGTCAACAGCGATGCGGACACGCACTGGCATACCCGGACGCAGGTAATTCTGCGGATTAGCAATTTGACCAGTTACCTCCAAAAGACCGTTTTCATTAACACGGCTATCAAAGGCGGTAAGTTTGCCCTGTACGGGATAAACAGTATCATCCTCGAGCACTAGTTCAAAAGAAGGGAAGGGAGCATCGTAACCATGGCGGTCTATGTACTCCTTAAGGCGCTCTGCCGTGACGGCAAAGTCAACACGTACGGGATTGATAGCCTCTATGCTGGTCATTGTCGTAGCAGGTGATACCAACTGCCCTTTGGAGATGAGGGCCGTACCCACGACACCATCAAAGGGGGCACGCACCGTCGTATAGTCCAACTCAATCTGCGCGCGCTTGACGGCAGCTTGCATCTGTTCAATATTAGCAATTTGCAGCTTGACCTGCGCTTCCGCGCCCAGCTTCATTTGGCGGGCGTCTTGCACCTCCTTTTCGGAGATAGCACCAGTACCTCTATTGTAAAGGGACTCATAGCGTTGCAAGTCGAGTTCTGCTTGTTGGAGGCTAGCCTCGGCAGCTGCGCGGGTCGCTCGAGAAGCAACAAGGTTAGCTTTTGCTTGCTCCAAGCGGGCTTGGAAAAGCTTTTGATCAATGACGAAAAGTATGTCATCTTTTTTGACGCGCGCGCCGTTGGTATAATTTTGCGACTGGACAAAACCTGTCACGCGTGGATTGATACTAGTACTCTCTGTACCGCGAAGGTAAGCAAACCATTCTCCGTACTCTGCTACTTCCTGTTGAACGACGGGAAATACCTTGACACGTATATTAGAATCAGCGCTTTGTTTCTGGGTTTCTTCCTTGGGTTTGCAGGAACTACTGAGTAAGCCCAGTGTGCAAGCACCTATAGAGAGGGTAATGAGGACAGATTTAGTCATATAAAGTGAAACTTCGATGAAGGCGTGAATACTACAGGCTTTTCACCTGAAAGTCAATACTATTTTCATATAATAAATAACAGCGCGGCTATCCCCCTAAGAGATAGCCGCGAGTCAATCAAAGCTTACCCAGAAGCTTAGCGCATATCCATCACAGGGACGAGCAGGGGCTCATCTGGACCGACATAGCGTGAGAGCGGGCGGAAGAGCGTGTTATCCTCCAACTGCTCCAAAATCTGAGCCACCCAACCCGATGTTCTCGCAATCGCAAAAATAGCGGTGAACATGTTAGTGGGGATGCCAAGGCTATAATACACCGTTGCAGAATAGAAATCCACGTTCGCATTAAGGTTTTTGCGAGAACGCAGCATCTTGGCAATCATATCACTCATACGAATCCACTTGGGTTCACCAATGGTCTGGGTAAGACGGATTGCAATGCGGCGCAGCTGTGGGGCGCGTGGGTCAATGGTGCGGTATACACGGTGTCCCATGCCAAAGATTTTTTCCTTGCGGGCAAGTTTTTCGTTAATGTAGTCTTCTACATTTGATTCTTCGCCTATTTCCTTGAGCATCTCAATAACCACCTCATTAGCACCACCATGTAGGGGACCTTTCAGTGTACCAATGGCTGAGGTGATACAGGAGTAGATATCGGACAGCGTGGAGGCTGTCACGCGGGAAGAGAATGTCGAGGCATTCATCCCATGGTCTGCGTGCAAGATGTAAGCAACATCGAGGATGTGCGCTTCTTTTTCATCAGGCTCTGTGCCCTTGAGCAACCAGAGGAAGTGGGCTGCCTCATCCAGATCCGTACGGATGGGAGGAAGATCAAGGCCCTGACAAATGCGGTAATAGTAAGCCGCCATGACAGGTATCTTGGCAATAAGGCTAAGCCCTATCTCCTTTACCTGAGAGGGGTCTTTGGTGCGGTCATCATACATGCCTAACATGGAGACCGCCGTACGCAGCGCGCTCATGGGGCGAGCGGTCTTCGTAGCAGATTTGAAGAAGTCGAGGATGGGTTGAGGCAGCTCGCGGTCATTGCGCAGGCGGCGTTCGAGGTTATCCAGTTCTTCACGATTGGGGAGACGCTTATACAAGAGGAGATATATAATCTCCGTATAGCAACACAGGTCAACGAGATCTTCTATCTCGTAACCACAATAGAGGAGTCTACCCTCGTCTCCGCGAACGTCGCTAAGGGTGGTTTCATTTGCAATGATACCTTTCAGGCCTCTCACGACTTCTGCTTGTTCTGAT
>CAYJON010000058.1:0-14517 GCA_964371795.1 uncultured Akkermansia sp.
GATTCAAGGTATTAAACGAAGAAAGCCTTGAACTTTTGTTCAAGGCTTTCTGTCTATACAGGGAGAGGGATTCGAACCCCCGACCAACTGTGTGTAAAACAGCCGCTCTACCACTGAGCTATCCCTGCGTTGGGTTGTGTTTAGCCCGCGTGTGTGTCCGCCTTTGAGGCGGGTGCAGGGGGATTATAGCAGCGAGGTGATGGGTTGGCAAGTTTTTTTATGACTTTTTTGCGTTTTTACGCATTTTTTTGTTTGCGTCGGTTCTTTTTCTCCTTAGGCTATGTGAGTTGTCTCATGGACGACAAAGAGGTTGACCATGCCTTCTGTGCTCTTGATGTAGGCGGCGATGTGGTCGGATTGGAGGTGGGCTTGGAGAAGGGCGTGGCTTTCCCAGCGTTCTACAAAGATGAAGAGGTTTTTGTTGTTGTTGTCCTGATGGAGGTCGTATTGGAGGCAGCCTGCTTCTTTGCGTGTGGGTTCGATGAGCTTGAGCAGGGCGGCGTGGACGTCTTGTTGATGCTCTGGCTTTGCTTCAACGTGGGCAACAACGGTGAGGGCTGTTGTGGGGGTGTTTGTTTCCATGTGTTCCATGGTAGCAGCTTTTGAGCTGTTAGCAACAATGAAATTGTGCCATGGAGCTAGTTGTTGGTGATTTTTTCTACCAACCTAGTTTTGATCGTAGGCGGGCGGCAAAGTTGGTGCCCGGTAGACGCAAGAGTCGCAGTTGCTTGGGCGATTTTTTGATGACAAGTTTGCTGCTTAGCTTGATGGGGTGTACCATTCTGCCGTCCATGGAGTATATCATCTGTTCATGTGCTCTGCCGCGTCGTTCTCTGGGGAGAAGGGTGATTTCTACGTGGTCGGGCATGACGACGGATCTGCCTGTGAGGCTATGCGGACATACTGGGGTGAGGCACATGACGTTGCTGTCGGGCCAGATGAGCGGGCCTCCTGCGGAGAGGGAGTAGGCTGATGAGCCCGTAGGGGTGGAGACGAGTATGCCGTCGGAGTGGTAGCGGTTGAACTTTTCCCCATTCAGAAAGACGCTGACGTCTATCATCTTGCCTGTCTGGGCACGCATGAGGCTCACTTCATTGAGGGCATGCAGTGGGCCTTTTTCCTGCTCTCCATCAGCGTTGAGTTGGGTGACCTCTAGGACGGTACGGGGGGAGATGCCGTAGCTGGCATCGATGAGGCATTGACCTAGTTGCTCATATTCTCCGCGGGAGCAGGCACTCAAAAAGCCCAGATGTCCCATGTTGATGCCGCCTAGGATGCAGTCGCCTGTGACGACTTGGCTGACGAGGGAGAGCATGGTGCCGTCCCCTCCTAGGCAGAGGGCGAGGTCGGTGCCTTCTTCTATGATGGGGCGGCGTAGGCTGTCGAATTTTTTGATTTCATAGCTAGCAATACCAGCTTGCTCAAACATGCTTTGCAGGGTTTCCTGCGCCCGCGTTGCTGTTTTGCCGCTACGCGGGGCAAAAAAACCTACTTTTTGGAGGGCTTGGGCCATGGCAGTCTGTGTCGAGCTGATGCTATGTGCGTGCGCTGCTTAGCGCTGTTCGCGTACGATTTCTGTGCCTATGCCGTCTGTGGTAAAGATTTCCAACAGCAGGCTGTGGGGGAGGCGTCCGTCAATGAAGTGAACTTTGCGCACGCCTGCGTTGAGGGCGTCAATGGCGCTGCGTACCTTGGGTATCATGCCGCCTGTGATGATGCCTTTGTCGATGAGTTCGAATGCCTCCTTGCGGTTGATGCTTTTGACGATGGTGGTGGGGTCTGCGGGGTCTCGCATGAGGCCGGGCACGTCGGAGATGTAGACTAGCTTGACAGGACGCAGTTCTCGTGCCAGTGCGGCGGCGGCGAGGTCGGCGTTGACGTTGAGGCTCTGGTGGGTGCCCAGTTCTCGGGCTAGGGGGGAGATGACGGGGGTGATTTGCAGGGAGAGGGCTTCTTCTACGCGGGGGAGGAGGCTGCCTATGACCTGTCCGACCATGCCGAGGTCGACGCGTTTTCCTTGCTCATCTTTTTCAAAGATGCGTTCTCCGACAAAGACCTTTGTGCCAGGTATGCCGACGGCTTTGCCGCCGTAGTTGCGCATCATCTGGACGAGACCGGGGTTGATTTCGTTAGAGAGGGTTTGCTCTACGATGTCTATGGCTTCGGGGGATGTGACGCGCAGTCCGTTGACAAATTGGGCTTCAAGTCCAGATTCTGCCATGGCCTTGGATATGGCTTTGCCGCCTCCGTGGACGATAACTGGGTTGAGGCCTAGTGCCTCCATGAGGACGATGTCCTTCATGAGGGAGTTGACGAGGTCAGGATTGTCCATGGCAGAGCCGCCAAACTTGATGAGGACGGTCTTGTCGCGGTAGGCCTGTATGTAGGGGAGGGCATCCACTAGGACATTGGCCAGGCGGATTTCGTCTTCTGGTTGGGGGACTTGGCGTATGGGGATCATATGTAGCGTTTGATTTTAAAGATGACCAGCGGTAGGATGGCGGCTACTAGCATGAGCAACATGGCGAGCCAGACACCCCAGCTGCTTTGCAAGAAGGGCATGTGGGAGAAGTTCATCCCAAAGACGCTGGCTATCAGCGTCGGTGGCAGGAAGACAACGGACATGATGGTGAAGACCTTCACAATTTCATTCTGCTCAATATTGATGAGTCCCAAGACGGCATCAAGCATGAAATTAATCTGGTTGGAGAGGAAGGAGGCGTACTCTGAAAGGGAGTTGACGTCACGGGAGACAGGGCGCAGGGGGAGGTAGAGGCTCTCGTGCGTGGGGAGGATGGAGTCCTCGTTACCTGCGTAGGTGATGAGTCGCAGCATGTTGACTAGGGAGTCACGCTGTCGGGTAATCAAGTCACCAATGCGCCCCAATTCTTCAATGGCATCGCGCAGTTCATCCGTACCAGGGTCAGCATTGCGGGTTTTTTTCTTGTTACGCGTGCCAAATACCTTTTTGGAAAGGATATCCAGCTTGGAACCGAAGCGTTCTAGAACGTCTGCTTGGCGATCGATGAGGGATTCTAGCAGGCCGATAAAGGCCAGATCTCGGTTGGTCTGCTGCATGCGTAGCAGCTGCAAGGAGAAAGCACGGAAGGAATAGGAATCCGTGTGACGTATGGTGATAAGCATCCCGTTGTGCAGGATGAAGGTCAGTTCTGCGATACGCGGCTCATCCGTCTCTACGCGCAGTAGGACGGTGGTCGTCATAAAGCGTGCGCCATCTTCGCAGTAGAGACGTGAGGTGGACTCAATCTCTCGCATCTCATCCTTTGTGGGCATCTCTATACCGCAGAGTTGTTCTGTGTATTTGATCTCATCCACCGTGGGGTTGAGCAGGTCTATCCAGAAGATCTTGTCTTGTTGTTCTGGCTGGGTCTGCTCGTTTTTGGAGAGGATGATTCCATTGTCTGTCTGGGAATAGAGGCGAATCATTGCAGAAATGGTTGGATGGGGTGGGGGATGCGCGTGTTGATTTTTCCCCTAACTCTGCGTAGGAGCAAGCACGTGCTGCAAGCATGCGTTATTTTGTCGAGAAAATCAAGTCTATTCTGCGTAATGGTGGCTAATAAAGGGGATTTTTTCTGCCTGATGGGGTGCACTAAAAAGTCAAACACCCTAGCACATGATGTGCGAGGGTGTTCGATACATTTTAATATCTACTTTTAAAAAGCGTGATATTGATTATAACTCGGGAGAGAGAATGATATAGCGGTCAGGGAAGCTTTGGCCTGCCTTGTTTTGTGGGTATACACCAGCCTTGTCATCGTCTGTGCTGATGATGCCTTGTTCGTCAACTGTGTCGGATTCCTTGATGGCGGGCTCCATGTCCTTGACGGACTTGTCAGGATAGTAAACGAAGAAGTGACCACGGAAGGAGTTAGTATCAACCTTGATGTCTTGACCCTTGTAGGGATCCTTAGATGGGAATACGGATGTTGCAAGGAGAGGCTCGCTGTTACGTGTTACGGGGAACTTGACACCGGGTTCTTCGGAGTTAGTCTTCATGAAGTAAGCCATGCCATTTTCGCCCTTGGTGAGTGCGCGACCATTGGCAATTTTGCCATCGCCTTCAACGGAGACTCTGCCGTCAACATTGATCTTCGCGAAGAAGGTCTTTTCGCTGTTGCCGTCTGTGCCTTTCTCATGGAAGAGCTGGCGGAAGTAGGCGTTGGAGTAGTCGCCTGTCAGTTCGCCAAAGTCATATTCGCTGTCGAGGAATTTTTCAGCAGTAGCGTCGCAGGGGTAGCTGCCTTGCTTTTCGCGGAATTCATCCATCATGTTGCCAGCCTGTTTGAGGTTATTCTGCGCCTTAGTGCGGTCGCCGGAGTTGGCCTGAGCAAGAATCCATGGATAACCAATGGAGCCAAGAACACCGAGAATACCGATAACGACGATCAGTTCGACAAGGGTGAAACCCTTCTTTTTGCGGGATGTGTGTAGTGATTTCATGAAAGAGAAGCTAACGTTGTGCTATCATCTATACCATAGATAGCCCTCTCATGGCAAGATATAAATTCATTTTTCTTTGTATTTTATCGTATGCGATCTGCAAAGGGTGGGTGGGCGATGCACTTGTTAGTTGTCTCCGTGTGTTGAGTTTCAGTGATAGATTGTCTCGGTTATCCTGTTCAGTGGAGCTATTTGCTGCGTGCTGATTTCACGTGCTTGGGCTATGCTGTATCTATTATACTTGACAAAATATTTGAAAAAGTGTAAAAGCGGTGTTCCTTTTTCCTATGTCCCGTTATTATTCCTTTATACTGGCAAGTTTATCAAGTCTCATTCTGCTCTCCTGCGAGAGTTCGAATCAGCCCAATAAGGCCAATTATGCCTTTGCCGATGGTATTGCTTATAAGAAGCAAGTGAGCCATGCTGTGAGTGATGGATACTGGGATAAGCCTGCTGGCCTGACTGGACCTCACAAGATTGTTGTGAGTCTCGGCATGCAGCATGCGAAGTACTTTATAGGTGATAGGCAGGTTGGATTTACCATGGTATCAACGGGGACGGACAACGCGCGCACCCCTGTTGGTCGATACAAGGTTCTCTCAAAGGATGAGGATCACCGCTCTTCTAAGTACGGCAGTATTGTGGATGCTGAGGGTAATACGATTAAAAATACTTTTGTTATGGGGAAGGATGTGATGCCCCCAGGTGGGAAGTACAAGGGTGCTCCCATGTTTTACGGTCTTCAGATGAATTATACTGGTATTTGGATGCACGAGGGCTTTGTTACCTCTGCGCCTGAAAGCCGAGGATGTATTCGTCTTCCCCACCGCATGGCCAAGATTTTTTACGAAAACGCGGCCGTAGGTACTCCTATAATCGTAGAACCCTAATATAACTCCATTAAATAATGAACCTGAGCTCTCGTATTCTCTTCTTTGCGTCTGCGGCAGTGGCCTTTTGCCTTTCATCCTGCAGCTTTAGCCCTTCACCTGAGGAACACGCGATGCGCGTATTAGCTCTCTACCCCGATGGGGGCTATGAGCGCTTTGTCGTTGCTGATAACTACCCCAAAACCAGCAAAATATATTTTAACAAAGAGTTGATGGCGAGAGCTAATAATAAGTGCGAGCTCTACATATCTATCAACCAGCAACGCGCCCGCCTCTATGTGGATAACAAGGTAGCAGGTGACTGGCCTGTCTCCACGGGTACGACATCTAATCCTACACCGACGGGCTCTTACACAATCAAAGAGAAAAAGCGTCATCACGCCTCTACTCTATGGGGTAGACTCTACGATGCAGATGGCAAGTGCATAGACAGTAATGCTAATACCCTCACCATGAAGGTGCCTGAGGGTGGCAAGTTTGTCGGCTCGTCCATGCCCTACTGGCAACGCCTCACATGGGATGGTATAGGCTTGCACATTGGTCGTGTTGTACCTGGTCGCCGTCTTTCTCATGGCTGCATTCGTATGCCCCGCGATGCTGCATCTCGATTCTTTGATGTGACAAGCATCAATAGGACGAAGGTTCATATCATCGACAATGTCGAATCCAACTACGTGGTAGAGGAGGTCAGAATAGCCAATCAGATATTGGACAATTACCGCAAGTATGCTGCTGACTTCAAGAAGGCGCACGGAGCCGAAGAGGACGTGGAGCTCACGCCAGAATTTAAGGAAAAGCAAAAGGCTCTCGCAAGCAAGCTGCCCAATGTTGATAACCTGCCAGAGCTAGGGAATACCTCTGTTTCTCAGCGTCCTGAAATGAGTAAGGACGGCTACCGTCGCCCTGCAAGTGCGGATTATCAGACATCTACCAATTCTAGGTATGATGCGAATGACCCGAATTCACCTATCGTGGTTCACCATTAAGATGGTTGGGGGACTCCTTTTTTCTCGCTTTGTGAAAAAAATAGAAATCCCCACTATCATATCAACTTGATTCTAGGCTTGCTATTTTTGCGCTTATCCTGTATTCTTTCGCTCCCATGTGGGGTAGGATGAGTTGTAAGCAAGCTAATCTATCCTCGTAAATATCTTTATATCAAACATATATCATGAACATCAACATAGAGAAGACAAACGATTGTCAAGCACAACTCACTGCCTCTGTCCCCGCTGAAGAGGTCAAGGCCGTCAAGAAGGACATTATTAAGTCCTATTCCCGAGGCGCGAACGTTCCTGGCTTTCGTCCAGGAAAGGCCCCTCTGAGCGTTATCGAAAAGCGTTACGCCTCTGCCATAGAAGAAGAGGCCGAAGCCAAGCTGCGTGAGCAGGTGCAGGAAAAGAGCGTTGCTGATAATAAAGAGCTCTCCATCCTTGAGTTCGGTGACTTGGAAAGCAGCTTTAACGAAGACGGCAGCTTCTCATTGAGCGCCACTCTCACAGTCATCCCAGAATTTGAGCTTCCAGAGTACAAGGGCATTGCCGTTAGCATCCCCTCCACTGATGTCAGCGAAGAAGAAGTGGACGAAACACTACAAGGCTACGCCGAATCCCTCGGAGAGTACAAGCCCGTAGAACGCGCCGCAGAAATGGGCGACATGGTGCAAATGGACTTCACCACAAGCATCGAAGGAAAGCCAACAGCTGAATACTGCGGCAAGCCCGTAGGCTTCATGGAAGGCCGTGAGGGTCATGTTATCCAACTGGCAGAAGACCGCTTTATGCCTGGTCTCGCAGAAGGTCTCGTTGGTCTCAGTGCTGGTGAAGAAAAGGAAATCGTCCTCACGATGAAGGAAGACTTCCCCATCGCCGACCTCTCTGGCAAGGAAGTAGCCTTTGCATGCAAGGTGACAGAAGTTAGCGCAAAGGAAGTTCCAGAACTGAGCGTAGAGCTCTTTGCTGATGTTCTTCCTGATAAGAGCATGGAAGAAATCCGTGAAATTGTTGCTGAAAACCTGAAGTCCAAAAAGGAAAGCAGCAATGATGAAGCAAAGATTGATCAAATCACCGAGATTATTGCTGACCAACTCAACTTCTCCCTCCCCGAAGCTCTTGTAGAAAGAGAACTGGAAAACACCGTCCAGCGCAAGATGTACGCAGCTATGCAGGCTGGTCAGTACGATATCCTTCAGAAGAAGGATGAGCTGACAGAAGAAAGCCGCGAAGAGACAAAGCGCAACCTGCGCGTCTTCTTTGCCATCCAGCTCATCGCAGAGCGCGAAGGCATCAGTGCATCGGATCAAGAAGTTTACATGCAAATTGCCCAACTCGCAGAGAAAAATGGAGAGAAAAACCTCCGCAGCTTCATGCGCAAGTTGGCAAAGGAAAATCGCATTGTAGGCATTCGCCACAGCATTGTTACCTCCAAGGTGCTTGACTTGCTCGCGAAAAATGCTACAATCACCCCAGCTGAGACTGAAGAAGCCCCAGCCGAGAGCCAATAAGACTCGCCTTAACCCTTTATACAAGAGAGGAGAGCGCTATATGGCACTCTCCTCTCTTTTACTTTACACGCCTCCTTCTTGAAAAAACGATATATTATAACCATCATCTAGACAGACTATAGATAGAGTTCCCGCCAACTACCCCATGGTAAATTCTATAAAATCAGCTACTATTGCGCTTTTGATATGCTCAAGTGCTCCTTTGCTTGCGCAGAGGGCGGACTTGCCGCCTGTTGACGAGCAGTTTGTTCTCAAAGAGCCTGATAGGGCTATTATTAATGAAATTGTCCATCATGCTCAAATTATCGAGGAGCTGCTCCTCCTGATTAAAAATGCCGAGCAAGCAGAGGAGCTTATGCCGCGTCTGCAATTTCATTATGATGCTATTGCGCGAAAAATTCCACGTGCGAATGAATTGATTGATACAGAGCATTCTGATATCATCATTGTGCAAAGATTTCGTCGAGGTGTGGCCCAGCAATTTGGGCGACTCTCCATTTATTGTATGCGTATATGGCAGAGCGGGGCTTACGGTAATGATGAGCTCAAGCAATTTGTCGCTCAATTTTGTCCGAAGCAAAAGCATCAAGGCCGACTTCAAGGCATGGATGGTATACGCTCGATGAGAGTACCTTTAGTTAATTTCCACCCACCTGCGTTGGAGAACATAGAGAGTGCTCTTTTTGAGCTTTATGAGACATTGCAACAGGTCAAAAGCCTCGAGACAGCGGAGCAGCACGCGGAAAAAATCGAAGAACTTATCGCCGAATTGCAACCCTCTTATGGCGAAACGCGTGAGCTGATGAAGAATGCGAAGAGTGAGCTAGAGAGGCAGATGTTGGATCGCCGCATGGAGAGCATACGTCATATCGGTGCGATATGCCGCGCAGAGATGGTTAGAGTGCGCGAGGCGAGCTATTTTAAAGAATCAGCCCTAGCGCATATTATACAGGATCCCTACGAGGGGATGGAAAAGCTCAAAAAGCAGCACCAGTAATACGGGTGTCAGAGGGCTAGCTTTTGCGCCTTAGCTCTATTGCTAGGTTGCTTGTATTTAATAATTAGCTGATCTCCCTGTCGTAGTATGCTACCTAACTCCGGCCAATAGGGCTTTTCTGCCAGTAGCTTAGCATAATATTCCTGTTCATCTCGCTTGCGCAGTGTAGAAAATGCATTCAGCTGATGATGATGTAGAACTGGACCTAGGCTGACGACTGCGTCAAAGTCCTGCTTGTCGTTCATGGGGACAAGCAACACGCTGATATCTCTGCCTTCTTGGTGCGATAGAATGAGTCGCTGTGCTTCCATGAGCCTGATATCGGCTACGAGCTGCTGTGCATCGTTGTTTCTATAGCGTTCTGCCTCCGAGGTATGATAGAGTCCTTTTACAAAGAAGAAGGCTAATACGAAGATTGCTATGCCCCGTGCATGACCATGTTTGATTTTTTCTGGAGCATAGTTCCATGCCAGTGTCCAGAGGAGGGCGAGTGATAGAGGTTCTGCCAAGAAGGTGCGAGCAGGCTGCGGTGTACCCAGTATGATGATGAGGACGAAGGGCAGTATCCATATGCTCAATAAAAAGGCTAGCGAGAGGAGGCGAGGCACCCAGTTGAGACGCACCCAGCTGAGGGTGATCATGTAGCCAAGTGGTATCAGAGCTGTGCTGTAGATGAGCCTGCCTCCCTCTACACCACCCAAAGCGCTGATTAAGGTCATTTTGGTGTAGTGCCCGAGGTAGAGTATCTTCATCTTGATATCCAAGGCAAAGAAGCTACCCGCCTGACTGCGCGAAGAGTGGTAGGCAGTAGCGTAGTCTCTCGCCTGCTGACTAGCCATGGGGTAGCTTATCAGGCGTACTATGTACCACAATGCTATTGAGATAATGGCAAAGAGCGAAAAAAAGACGAGAATCTTGACTAACTCTCGCGTACTGCAGCCAGCAAAGAGTTTTTGTATGAAGAGGGCGCAGCTTAGGGCGGTGAGGTAAAAGAGGCTGGTCTGGTAGCAGCCCAGTGCAAAGGCTGCCATGAGTACCGCTGCGGGGAATCTCCACCACAGCGCAGATTGCGAGGCAAAGAGTAGGTAGACGCTCAATGTGGAGAGCAGTAGGGAAAAGGCTATGGCATCCACATGCTGCATGAAGCCAAGTAAGTAGGCAAACTGTGTGCAACATAGGCAGAATCCGCCAAAGAGGATTTTTGCCATCGTGCTACGCAATCCCAGTAGCCGTATCTGTACGACGTAGGTAAGGGATAGATAGAGGGCAGAGGCTATTCCCGCAGCCCAGATGGCTGTGCCTTCTCCGAATAGGAGTCGGTATGCGCTGTGTCCCCACCTGTCTTGGGCTGTGTAGGTATCAAGGGATGCGCCATAGAAGTCCATATACTCATCCAAATCTAACCCTAGAGAGAGGAAGAGGTAGAGGTAGAGTACGCAAAAGAGGGCAAAGTATATGCCACCTGCGCGCCAGTTAAAAGTTGTTGCCATACTAGCCCCGGCAGGAATCGAACCTGCATTGTAGGTACCGGAAACCTCTGTCCTATCCATTGAACGACGGGGCCTTTGTTATTATTAGCGCCCACACCTAGGTGAGGGCGCTAATAATGGGTTAAAGTGAGGGTGCTTTATTAAGCGTTGTACATCTTGGTGTAGTACTCGTCAGCCATGCGGTCAGAGTTGAAGGCGGGGCTGATGTCTTCCATGCCTTGGAAGACGATGTCCATCCACTTATCGGGATTGTCGTAGTAGGTGGGCAGGACTGTTGTTTCCATGACGTTGTAGAAGTTGTCGCGGTCAGCGCGATCGCGTGCCTCGGGGGAGAGGCCTTCTTTAGCCGCTGGAATCATGAAGCAGTTTTCGCCGTCTTTCTTGAATTCGCAGACCCAGCCATCATCGGTGGAGATGGAGAGAGAGCCATTCATGCAGGCAGACATGCCAGAGGTACCGGATGCTTCACGGGTGACAACGGGGTTGTTGAGCCAGATGTCAGAACCATTCTTGAGGAGGCGGGATAGTGCCAGCTCGTAGCCTGTGAGTACCGCACAGCGTGGGTAGTTGTGGCTGATTGCGTTGAGTTCATTAAAGATGTCCACTGCACCAAAGTCAGTTGGGTAGGGCTTACCAGCCCATATCATTTGAACAGGGCGATTGGTGCGTTGGAGCATGCGCTCGAACATGACAGGGTTCTGGGTGATGAGAGAGGGGCGCTTGTAAGCGGCAAAACGACGTGCCCAGACGATGGTGAGGCAGTTGGGGTCAAAGAGCTGACCTGTCTGCTCTCCCACAACGCGGAAGAGTTCCTTCTTCAAGGAAAGCTTGCGACGGCGGAAGGCATCTTTATCACGTGCTGCAAAGGCCTCAGCAAGCTCTGCATCTTGCCAGTAGTTGAGGTTTTGCGCATTGGTGACGTGGGTGATGGGGCAAATGCCGCTGTAGTTTTCCCACATGTGGCGGGCAACTTCTCCGTGTAGCTTGGAGACACCGTTTGACATGTGTGAAAGGCGTAGGGCTGCCAGTGTGTAGTTGAAGGTGTTTTCATCCGGAGACATGCCAACCATTTCCTTGACATGATTGGTGTCAAGACCGTCGAAGAAGGAGAAGTTGCTCATCAGATTGATGTCCATCTTTTCGTTGCCTGCTTCTTCAGGGGTGTGGGTGGTGAAGACGAAACGCTTGCGCACTTCTTCCACGTTGCCACCGTTGCGGGCAAGCATCTGGAAGGCTGCGCCAATGGCGTGTGCTTCGTTCATGTGGTAGATTTCTGGATCGACGCCCAGTTCTTCAAAGAGACGTGCACCACCTTGGCCAAGTACGACGTATTGGGAGATACGTGTCATGGGGTTGGCGTCATAGAGACGGCGGGTGATGGAGCGGCTGATCTCGTCATTCTCTGGCAGGTCAGTGCTCAGGAAGAACATGGGGGCTGTACCAAATGTATTGGGGTTGAGGTAGTAGGCCTTTACCCAAACTGGTGCACCACAGATGCGGATGAGGAACTTGATATTGTGGTCTTCGAGGAAGGAGTATTCCTTCTTGATGAACTGAACAGCCATGTTGCTGTCCTCGCCACGTATCTGGTTGTAGTAACCATAGGACCAGAGTATGCCTACGCCTACGAGGTTCTGACGCAGCGCACCAGCAGAGCGCATGTGAGAGCCTGCTAGGTAGCCGAGACCACCAGAGTAAATTTTGAAAACATTGTCAATAGCGTATTCCATGCAGAAGTAAGCAACAGATTTGCTGTACTTTGGATCGATTTCGTATGGATGCGCGTATTGTGCGGGCAAAAATGATGAAGTCATAAAATAAATTTTTCTTTTTCAGTGAATAATGGTCTGTGAAAATGACCGCTGCTTTTATACACTAAATGTCTAATAAAGGGAAGTATTTTTTGTGGATTGATTAAAAACAAAAATATTATATCATTGCTATCGCATCTATGACCAGTACTTCAAAGGGCTTTAGCGTCAGCTTTAAGGGGACACCAGCTGTCATCTCATCACAGGGAAGGCTGTCACCCTTGGGGGAGCTGATGCTGTAGCGTGTTGCTGCGCCTAGGGGTAACTCAAAGAGGGAGGCAGGGTCAGCGGAGAAGCTCTTTTCTTCTGCCGAGGGATTGCGTAGGACAAGGTAGCCAGCACCATCCTTCCAGCCAGCCCATCCGTAGACAGCTAGCTGTGCGGGATCACCACCTACCCAGTGGGCATCCAGCATGAGGCTTTCATTCGCGCGTGCCCAGTTAGCACCTGCTGCGAGATCATCCCAGTTCTTGTCATTGAACATATGAGGCGTGATGTAGAACTCCTGCATCTGGGAACCCAGACCAAAGCCACTCCAGATCTCTGCGGCTAACTCCTCATCGCATGTGGTGGTGAGTCCATGGGCGGAGCGATTGTAAATCAGACCATGTGTCATCAGAGAATTGATGGGGAAGAGGGGAGACGCCTGCACATTGCGCTTGTAGATAATGGCATCGCGGTAGCTAATCCACTGCTGGCGTGTAGAGCCCTCACCGCAGAAGGCATGATCCCAGTCACCGCGCCAGATGGAATCCGCAATGGAGAACCAGAAGGGCGATGCCCATGTACCAGTACTGAGATTAAAAAACACATCAGGCTTGATCTCGCGCACCTCGGCAATCAAGGCACTGATGGCCTCCAAGTCAGAGCCAAAGGGAGATCCCGCAGCAGGCTGCGCCTCACCCGATGTGCCATCAATCTTGAAGTGATTCACACCCTGATTCTGCACCATATCAAAGCAAATATTGCGGAAGTGCTCGTAATAGAGAGGGCCCGTCAGCGCAAAACCGCGCTCATTAGTCTCAAATCGGCCATTGGCAGCCGCGAGACGCTTTGGCTTTGGCTCACCATAACCACCCCATGGGGAAATCCACACACCAGGTGCTGCGCCATAGTTAGCAGCGCAGTGCTTGATATTAGCAAAGCCCTCGGCCATCTCCCCGTGGAACTCCCAGAGAGTCTCAATATCATCCCAGCCATCATCCATGATAAAGCTATCAATCTTCACCTGACGCTTTTTGACCAACTCCTCGCCCATCGTTTTGATAGCATCGAGGGCAGCTGACTCACTGTAGCGATTGAAGTGACCAATATCGTACCAAGAATTGTAATTCAGATTAGTAGCAAAGGGGCGGGCGCGTTGCTCATTGAGGTAATCCTGTTGGAAGCGGCGGCGTAGCTGACCTGACTCGCAGAAACCCAGCACAGCGGAAAAACGTGCCGTAGAAAGGCGGGGGACATTAGTACTACGGGAAAGACAGCAGCGCAGCCCCTGTGCGGTGACCTCGCCAAAGCTAGAGGGATTCTCTATCCCCGCAAAGAGACGTTGACCAGCAGCAACAATAGGAGCACCCTTCACAGTACCCTCCACACGCGCCTCGGGAGCGGCAATATCTAGCAAGCAAAGCTTGCGCAGAGGCATGGCATATTGGCTGGGCGTGATATCCAGACCCACGCGGACATAGCGGCAATCATCGCGCAACTCTGCCCACCAGACAATCTGATCACCGCCTAGAGGCATGGCAAACTGGGCAACGAGGCGTTGACCTGCTCTGCGCTCTACAAGACGGCGGGCATCGGGTTGGGGGGCAATCTCCTCTAAGACCAGGCTACTGCAAGGGATATCGAGAGCGGAGAGCACGTGGGAAGACTCTGCAAACTGCTTCATGGAACAGGCCTCGTCTATCATTTCATCGAGAACGGTAAGTTCGAAGATGGAGCGGCTTAGGGGGTAGCTACGGCCATTGATTTTGTCTTCGATGGTGACAGAGGACAGATAGCGACCGGCAACTTGGGCATCAAGGGTGATAAAGGAATTGGCAATCTTCATATGGAATAAAGGGGAGGGGAGGGAGGAAGCGTAGCATGGAGAGGGTAGCTATTCAAGACTTATTGCAGAGGGAAGACACAATAGCTTCGCCCTGCGCGATAGCGTTCGGGGAGATTCCCAAGAACTCAGTTCTTGGGCAGGGTCAAGGGACAGCGTCCCTTGCGGGTTTGGGCAGAGCCCAAGTAAAAACCGAAGCGCGCAGCGCGAGGCCGTCAGTCAGGTTAAAGAAAATTTCTCACGCCCGAGAAGAACACCCTGCAAGGTGTCAGCATCCTGACTGACGTCCCCTAATCCCTCGCGCGATAGCGCGAC
>CAYJON010000059.1:0-14423 GCA_964371795.1 uncultured Akkermansia sp.
GCATCCACGTAGCTCAAGGCGCAGCCGCAGGCGTAGAGAAGCTCTGGCGGGATGCTCTGCCAGTCACCGCGCATCTCAAATTTTGATAAAAAACTTTGCGAAAAGTCGAGCATGTACTCGTCTTCGGCCTCACCTGCAAGGAGCAATCGCTCTGTCCCCTCATCACTCACCCCTGCGAATGCCTTCTGGATGCGGAGGATGAGCTCCTCTTCCTGCAGACTGGTTTCGCGGGCTTCCTTTTTTTCATTTTTCTTGTAGCTATTCATATCAGACTCAATGCGGTTGAGGAATGCTATCATTCCTTCCCTAGTATCTTTATTCCAAGATGAAGGGATGGCAGCGCGAGCCTGATTGATTAATTGATTGCTCTTGAATGGGGTAAGCCCTAGCTCCGGATAGCTCTCTTTAATCCATTCAATAGGACGCATCTTCTTTGCCTTTTTGGCATAGAGGGCCCACTCCCACGGCAAGAGAGAGAGAAGCGTTTGCTCATTCCCTGCGCGACGGGACTCCTGAGCGATAGCTTGGACGAGGTCACGCTGTTGCTGATTGAGGAGGGATAGATGCTTCTTCATTGAATTGGCCTCAGAAGATGTACTAGAGAATAGTGTGAAAATGCAGTTAGATGAAGAGTAGAGCAAATGCGCCTTCAAAAGAGCGGGCAGCACAAAATAGGCACCCTTGGGGCTACCTATCAGACCAAAATAACAGCAGGACGCGATAGCTGGAGGAATACTGCGCCAGTCTTCACGTATTTCAGCAGTAGCGAGGAATTTCTGAACATGTTTTTTTTCGCTCCGGATGAAGGAACCAAGCATGAGGCAGGGTTCTGTTGTGCTTCCTCCATCGGGGAAAACACGCTCCAGCTCCTTGAGCAGAGCTTCACGCTCTGGAGACGGCGGCGTGCCGTATACATTTAAATCAAAGAATTGTTCATAGATATTGGCGAGATCACCAAAGGCGCGCAAGTAATCTAGCAAGTCAATCTTATCCTTTTCTGGCCATTTTTCAGGTATGGAGTCAATAATATTCTGTATGTAAGGATGCATAATTCTCATTTTAGCACTTGATGAGAGCTTTTTGCAAGCTTCATTTTTTGACAAATTACACATAGAATGTTAGCATGAGGCATGCGAGTGAAGCTGATACAGCCCAAGATGGGGATGCGTCCCATGGACACAGATCTGAAAAATCGCATGTCCCCGCCTCTGGGGCTCTACACCATTGCAGCAATACTCGCCTCCGAGCATGAGATTAGTATAGATAATGAGAATATCAAAGACATCGCATGGGATGAAGAGGTCGATATTGTTGGCATCAGTGTCACGGTTGACACCCTGCCACGCGCCGTGGCTATTGCTGCTCACTTTCGCGCACGGGGGATTCCTGTCGTAGCAGGCGGGATTCACATCTCCACCGCCACGCGCTTCATCCCCGAGGATGCCTTTGATGTCCTCTGCATAGGGGCAGCGGAGCTCACTTGGCCAGACATCATGAGAGACTTGGAAAACGGCTGCTTGCAGCCTGTCTACCGCTGCTCTCGCGCACTCTGCGCAGCCGATATCGTCTCCCCCGCCTACAAGATGATACAGCAAAAGGATTATCTCTATTGCAATATCATACACACAAGCCGCGGTTGCCCCTTCCGCTGCGATTTCTGCTACAATAGCTCCTCGGAACACCGCTTTGTCACGCGTGAGGTAGGGGATGTGATAGAGGATATCAAGGCGACAAAATCCCGCCATGTGATGTTCATTGACGACAACTTTATAGGCAAGCCCGCCTACACCAAAAAGCTGCTCGCAGCAATCAAGCCGCTTAACATCAAATGGAACGCTGCGGTCTCTGCTAATATTGCAGATATGCCAGAACTGCTGGATGAAATGCAAGCAAGTGGCTGTCAAAGCCTTTTCATAGGCTTTGAGAGCATACAGGCAGGCTCCATTGCCAGCGTGCACAAGGTGCAGAATGCCACGGAAAAGTACAGTGCCCTCGTGGAGGCCTTGCACAGCCGTGGCATCATGATTAATGCGAGCTTTGTCTTCGGTCTCGACAGCGATACTCCAGAGACCTTTGCCCAGACGCTAGACTGGATTGTCAAACATCGCATCGAAACCGTCACCAGCCACATCCTCACCCCCTACCCTGGTACTGTACTCTATGATAACATGAAAGCCGCGGGGCGACTGAGAACAGATGATTTGAGCCTCTACAATACTGCCCATGTGGTATTCTCCCCTCGTGGGATGTCTGCCGAAGAACTCTATGCAGGTTATCTGTGGATATATAAAGAAATTTATAGCTTCAAAAACATCATACGCCGCCTGCCCCGTGCGCGTCATCAGATACTACCCTACCTCGCCTTTAATCTACTGTACCGCAAATTTGGTCGCTTCACCAATGCCCTGAGTCGCCTCATCAGCTACCGCCTACTGGGATATTGGGCACAGAGGCTTACCCGTTATCTAAGGAGATAATGAGACACTTTCTACCACGTAATATCCCTCAATGGGAGAATGTGCAAGGTAGCTGTTTTTTCCTTAATATCAATAGAAAAGCCTAACTCCGTTCTGCTGCTACCCCAGAAAGGGAAAAAGTACTTAGTACCCTGCACGTAACAAATCGTCTCGTTGAGTTGATTTTTCTTTATATGAGGGTATTTATTTGCCAGATAGCGACGCAGCAGACGGCTTGCCTTCTCGGCCTGTTCGTCCAATTTGTCATCCACATCAACACGCTCTTTATAGACTACTTCCTTCGCTTGCATGTTGTAAATATCGTCATAATCATCGCTATAGATTTTTGTCAGCTCATTTTTTTCATCAAGACGCTCTATATAGCGCACCTCACCCGTATGAGAATGCACGTAAATACCAGTTAAGGGATACATATTACCGATTATGTCGGACTTACTGCGGCTCGCCGCGGGAAAGAAGTAATAATCCTTGTAAGGGCCTTCTTTAAAAGCGAGACAGTGGGTAATGTTGGAGAAAGGAGAACCTGTTAGCATATCAGGCTTTTCTTTCAAGGCGTACTCAACAGCCTTGACCAGCGCGTCATAGGCGCTCAACTCCGATTCCTCGCTCATGTCCTCCAACTGCCCAGCAGACAAAAAAAGAGTTGATGTAAGCATTCTATTAATGCTGATCAAAGGAATCGCAACCAGTCCTAGCATCATATCGCATGAAGAAAATATCAAAGCCGAGAACGGTAGTATAAGCAAGGTCTTTTTCATGTTACTCATTCTGTCAACTATTGCGTCTAAGTCAAGATGAAAATAAGAATC
The DNA here is from genome assembly GCA_964371795.1 of uncultured Akkermansia sp. GTDB lineage: Bacteria > Verrucomicrobiota > Verrucomicrobiia > Verrucomicrobiales > Akkermansiaceae > Akkermansia. Next base: position 3,287 of record CAYJON010000059.1, read on the forward strand.
ATGCCACAATGAACACTTGTCAGAAAATGGAAAAACAATTATGATGTCTCCAGATGCTCCGGCTTACCTTATTTCGCACTCCCATTCTGATACACCCCTCCTTCTGGATAACGGTGGCGCTTTTCGGCGGTATTGTTAGTGTGGACTGCGTTTGGACATTTTGCAGTGTCCTATTCTTTATGGCTGTAGCATTTGTTAGCCTGTTAGCGCATGAGCTAGGTCACGCCCTCGTGGGACGTTGGCTAGGAGGGGGAGAACCACGCATCCTGATTTCAGGACTGGGTGGGGAGTGCTGCAACCAGCAAGTACGCCTCTCTCGCGGTCAAGGCATCCTCATGACCATTGCTGGTCCGCTGAGCAATCTCTTGCTCCTGCTTGGTGCTATAGGGGTGTTCTATTTAAGCAATGGCTACGACATCAAAGCCGTCTTATCCCTTTGTAGTGATTATCTAGGCGGCACAGAGGTAACAAAGGATGTGGGACTTCTCCCCATGGGGATAGCCAGCATCGTGCGTGCCTTTGTGGTGGTGAACTTCTGGTGGTTCTTCATCAACCTACTACCCATCTACCCCCTCGATGGTGGGCAGGTTCTCTGCGGTCTGCTCAAGCCCACGGAGATGCGATTAGCCCACGGGATTAGTATCTATGCGGCCATTCTGCTTGCTATGGTGTTTTTCCTCCTACAGCTCTGGCTGCCAGCCATCTTCATGCTCATACTCCTCTACGTGAACTGGAAGTGGTGGAGAGCCTTTGGGGCTATGCACAAAGAATAATTTTTTTACAAATAAAACACATATGAAATCAATCATCCTCTGTTCCATCGCAGGCGTCACGACACTCTCTGCCCTCGACATGCCATCCCCACGCATTCACAAGGTCACAGAAGCCCTCTCTAGCGACCCCAGCTACAGCCCCAGTCACAGCATCAAGCAGGCCATTGACGGCTCTATTGAAAGCGCTAACTGGCATCACGGTGCTGTCAAAAAAATGGACGGAGAATTCCGCTTTGCCGCCCCTGTCACCCTAGATGGCATACGCTTTGTCAACCCCAGCTTCAACCGCATCAAGTTGAATGTAAAAATAGCTGGCAAGTGGCAAAAAATGGGCGATTTGCAACTCTCCAGCGCGGGTGTCATCCGATTCAAGCAGGCTTTGAAAAATGTAGAGGCTGTCAAAATACGCGTCGGCGACCCCGAAAGCGACAAGAATATCTTCTTTGCCCTGCGCGAAATAGAGTTTTACCAAAAAGCAAAAGTCCCCTTTGCCGCAGCCATGGAAAAGGTCTTCACCGACGGCAGTTGCTCTGCCCTCAAGCCAAATATCAGCGCAAAGGACATAGCCGCCCTACCCCAGACACTACAGGACATCGCCAAGGCTATCCAATCTGGCGACTACCCCGATGCAGAATACCGCATCGCCTCCTACAAGTCTTTCTCCAGTCCAGAACTGGCACGCAGCGAGCAAAAAATCAATGCCCTCTCCCCCTTTGACAACCCAACTGGCATCTACGCCGAACAGGGTGATGAGATACTCGTCTTTGTCGGCCCAACACATGGACATAATATCGACCTCATATCCAACAAGCCCTTCAGCCTGCAAAACAGCTCTTACCCCCTAGAAGAAGGCATCAACAAGGTAAAAATCAACACACGCGGTCTGCTCTACATTGCCTACCACAACGACAGTGGCAAAGCCAGCGCACCCATCACCGTCCATATCCCCCAAGGAAGCGGAAAAATCAATGGCTACTTTGATATAGCCAAGCACACAGACAGCGATTGGAAAAAACTCATCTCCTCCGCAGACTTTGATGTCTTTGACATAGTTGGCAAGGATAGCATGATGATACTCACCACCAAGTACCTCCAGCAATACAGCCCCGATGCCATCACAGAGTCCGTCAATATTTGGGATGATGGAACACGTGCCATACGTGAGATTATGGGATTTTACAAATACCCCACTGCTGTCAATAACCGCATGTTGGGCTTTTCCACAGAGGGCGGCGCGCACATGTTCTCCACAGAATATGGCTGTGGTTACAGCAACGGAGGTAATGGCTACAATCTGAAAAATGAGATTATCGCCCCCAGCGTGAAGCAAGGAAAGCGCATCTGGGGCATTGGGCATGAGGTGGGACATAGCCATCAGGCCGTCATCAACTGGCCCAGCATGACAGAGAGCTCTAACAACTTCTTTGCCCAGCTCATCCTTGATCAGTGCCTCTATTCCCTAGAGAGCAACCCCACCGCCACCGACATGGAAAACCCCTGCAAGTACCTGCTGGAGCAGGCTGTAAAGGGAGTCCCCTTCCACGACATGAACGGCTGGGCACAATGGGGCTTTGCGCAGTACTCCTTCTACCTCTACTTTCACAAGTTGGGTATCAACCCAGAATTCTATCCCGACCTCTTCCAATCCCTGAGAGCCAATCCCATCAATGCAGAATGGGGTGATCCCGCGCGCTGCCACCTCAACTGGTATGAGCGCATCTGCCATGAGAGCAAAACTGACTTCACCGAGGATTTTGAAATCTTCAACTGGTTTGTCCCCATTGATGTCAAAAAGCATCAATATGGCGACTACCACTACAAGCTCACCAAGGAAATGGCTGACGCTGCCAAGGCACGCATCAAGGCAAAGAACTACCCCAAGCCCAAGTTCCGCATCGCCTTCATCCACCAACATGGCAAGGATATAGAGCTATGGGGCAAACGCATGAAGGGAAGTGAGCTCAACGGCTTTTGGACAAAGTACAGGGACAATGCCCAACTCTCCCCACAGGTCAAGGCTAGCAAGGAGGGAAATCTCATCAAAGTCACTCATGGTGAGAACGCCGCCGCCTTTTGCGTGAAGACCGATGGCAAGGTAGTAGGCTACTACGACCGCCCACAATTTGACATATCGGGTATCAAGTGGAACAGCAGTTCAGAAGTCTACGCCATCCCCCTACAGACAGCCCAGCCCTACAAGCTAATCTACCAGGCCGCAAAATAATCTACTCGCTTTTTCTGCAAATAAGAGAGCTCGTTCAGTGAATAACCGAACGAGCTCTTCTTGTGAAATATGATTTAATTATTTTGCATTGCGCAGAATATTGGCTATATCTTCTTTCTTTAGCGGGAGAACAGTTCCTAGTGTCCTGTTACCAAAATGACAGGCCTTATCAGCCATTTCTTCAATTTCTTCCTCGCTTATCTCCCTGCTCAATAATTCCGTTACAGATATGGGACTGCCAATTTTGCTGTAAAAGGCATTCATTGCCACAATACCATTACGGGCTGTCGTCAACATATCTTCATCTGCTGGCACGCCTAGTACCTTATTTGCAAATTGAGCAAAGCGATGAGGTATCATCTCTAGCACATAAGTAGCCCAGCTTGACCATATAGATGAAAGCCCTGCGCCATGAGGCACGTCAAACATCCCGCTGAGTTCATGCTCTATGTTATGGGTGGCCCAATCTCCTCTATTTGAACCGCAACTTGTGAGATTGTTATGCGCCAGACTGCCCGCCCACATCAAACTCCAACGTGCCTCATCATCATTGGGATCATCCACTATTTTCAAAGCAGATTGAATGACAGAGCGCATGAGCCCCTCTGCAATCTCATCTGTTATACTTAAATTACTGGAGTTGTTGAAGTAACGCTCCATTGTGTGCATGAGCATATCAACACAGCCATTCACCGTCTGCTCTTTAGGAAGAGTTTTCGTGAGAGCTGGGTTCATCAGCGCAAATTTGCAGAGGCAGTCTTCATGACCAGTATATCGCTTCAGCCTGTTGTCTTCCTTTGTGATGACGCAGGAGTTACTCATCTCACTCCCAGCCGCGGGAAGGGTGAGAATACATGCCACAGGGAATGCGCCTTGGGGAGCGCGCTTTCCTTCAAAGAAATCCCACACATCGCCGTCTTGGTCAAACAATCCTAGAGCGATAGCTTTAGAGGAATCAATAACACTGCCTCCCCCAATGGCGAGGATGAAGTCCACATTTTCCCTTTTCGCAAGCTCTATGCCCTCATATACTTTTGATAAACGAGGATTAGGAACAACGCCACCAAGTGATACATGAGGGATTTGAGCCTCATCTAGTGATTGGATAACGCGCTCTAGCAAGCCAGAACGAATCACGCTGGCAGAGCCATAGTGCAAAAGTACTTTACTAGCACCCAGTGCTTTCAATTGTGCGCCAGCTTGTAGCTCTGCCTCGTTACCGAATACGACCTTTGTAGGGGTATAATAGGTGAATGGAATCATAAGAATATTATTAATTTTTGCTTAAATTGATTTGTTTGATGGAGGCGAAACGCTCTCGCATGAGTATACTCAACATTAGCATAAGAGGACTCGAGAATAAAGCCCATTTTTGGCAGGGTCTCATCAAAGTTTCTCGAAATTCGTGATGAGCAAGGTGCGGTGGCAATAGAGCGTTCTCTGTGAAAAATAAAGCCCTATAAAGGTACTCATACTCACCGTGGCACAAATAGCTAGCATGATGACAATTTGATACATCACAGCGGTTTGCGGTGCCGCGCCAGATAGGATTTGACCCGTCATCATACCAGGTAAAAAGATAATACCCATGCCCAGCATGGAGTTAATTGTGGGAAGTAACGCGCTTTCTACGGAGCTCCTCAATAGCGGGCGCAAAATGATGTCGGGATGAATACCTAGCATGCCGAGGCATTCCATGCGGTTTTGCTCTGCGATGAGATGCTCTCTGTAGCTTTTCAACGCCAGCGTGGAGGCCGTCATGGAGTTGCCTATTATCATCCCTAGCAAGGGTATGGTATACTGCGCGTTGAAGAAATTCTGCCTCGTGATGAATACCACGAGAATGAAGGCCATGAGCAAACTGGTGATAATGAAGCTAGAGCTAACCCTCCAGCGAAAGGCGGAGGGGAAGCCCTGCGCTCTCTTCATCACCTTGCTCATGGCATAAGTTGCCATCAAGGCGACAAAAATGAGCGTCTGCGCAGAGTTACCCTGCTTGAAGAGATAGCTAAGCACAAAACCAGTCAGCACCAATTGGATGCTCATGCGCGTACTCGCCCACATGAGCAAGGCACCGTAGCCTACCTTGCAAATTTTCATCACAGCAATGGCCAGCAAAACAAGCACATATGCACCAGCAAAAGAATAAAGCGGAATATCAACAGCTGCAAGCATGGGATTATGAGGAGGGCATAAGGTTGAGAACACGGTCGGCAAAGCTTTGCAAGCTAGTATCATGGCTGACCATCAGAGTGGTGATGTCTTTTTCTGTCATCCAGTGCTTGAGGTTGTGCATGAACTGCGTTGCGGTTTGAGGGTCAAGCGAGGCGGTGGGCTCATCTAAGAGACAGATAGAGGGCTCAAAACTAAGCATGATGGCAAGATAAACACGTTGTTGCTCCCCACCCGAGAGAGCAGAGCAGAGCTGCGATTCATCGCCGCTAAAACAACATAGCTTGAGGTATTGCTCTCGCTTTTCTTTGCTAGGCACAGGCAAGGAGCAGAGCTGATAAAAGGACTCAAAATTCTCCTCAATACTCCCCTGCATGAGGTACACACGCTGCAGCACCAGTAGAACGTCACGTCGCAATTCCAGCGGTGCATATTGCGAAAGAAGCTTTCCCTTAAAGGTGATTTCTCCGCTATCAGGCAAAAGAGAGCCATTACAAAGGCGCAGCAGTGTGCTCTTGCCACAGCCACTCTGCCCAGAAATAAGCAAGAGTTCCCCCTGCTCCACCTGCATGGGCTCAAAGCGTAGCTTGCCTCTTGCATTGAGGGCTGTGGATGTGAGGATAGTGCTCATAAATTCTCTTCTTTTTATTTAATCAGATTTTTTTAAGTAGTCGAGCAAAAATTGTCGTCGTTTGATTAGGAGAGAGCTATTCTGCTCTTTGACGTATTCAATAAATTCATAGTTGGACAGGAAGTTATTGCCATGAACAAAGTAACTATGTTTTTCACCTTGGTTGCTGTTGATGATTTCAAAACCCATGAGGCTCGCTACCCATGTGCCGATTTCGTAATGAGAGCTAGGTGTTTTTTTAGCATAGCTGATGGGGTGCTGGGTAGAATAGACCCAAAAGGGCACTTCGGCTACATCAATATCTAATTGATTGTGACCCCATTTACCCTCATTGCCCAACAGCTGCCCATGGTCTGAGGTAACGATAAAATAGGATTTCTTCTGCTGATTTTCTCGGATAAAGTGCTTGAATAGCTTTTCTATTAAAGCATCAAAGGCTAAGAGTGAGTTGTCATAAGTATCGAGTCTATCATTCTGTCCAGAAAACACATCATAGAGACCGCCCTTGTCGTAATTCTCATGATAGGGGGAGTGCGCTGTCCTTGTTTGCACAAATACTAGCTTTTTTTCATGCTTGGGTAATTGTTGCACCAAATCAAGGAGGGCAAAATCCCCCTTTTGACTAAAGAGGATACGCTCGCTTTCTCTTGTGATAATGCGGTCAACATAGCGTACACCTATGTCATAGGCTGTTTTGGCATCTTGCGATGATATGAAGTAAGTCTTGTAACCTTGCTCCTTGGCTAGTCTGAAAAGATTGCTCGTTTTTGTTTGAAACATTTTTTGATGCCCTGGCTCACGCACATTATTGAGAAAAAACGCCAAAGAAGTATGCGTTGATACACCCGATGAGATTGCCTTTGTGGCGTAAAATTTCTTATCACGCGAAAGCCTATCGGCAAAGGGTGTTGTGCGACGCTTCGCACCATAAAGACTCATACGCTCTGGGTTGATGCTTTCACCCATTACGATGAAAATCGTATCAGCATGCGGCTCTCCCCTCTTCACTTGATAATCGTGGTAGAATTCATCAGGTACAGAGATGCGATTTCTATTCCATATCTCATTACCAACATAGAATGAAAAGGTATTGAGTCCATTGTGCATGGCATAGCGGACAGGCGAAGGCAAAAAGTGCTTCATCTCCTTGCGCGTGGCACGCTCTACTTTGGGGACAAAGCAGGCAAAAAGCAGCACCCAGATGAAAGGCACAGTGTGCATGCGTCTCCTAAAGCCCACGTAGCAAGAGATAATCAGAACAAAGGGCAGTAGAATAATAAGGGAGATATACCACAAATCATACCAAGCCGCGCTACCAGAAGTATAAATATCCTCCCACTCTACAACAATTTTGTGAATATCGGCAGGGGACAAAACGGTACCAAAATAGCTGATATGCGCCACCTCTGCACCTATTAGTACAAAAATAATCGCTAGAATAATCCCCAATGCCCACTTGCTTCTATTTAAGGACAGTAAGAATCCAAAAAGAAGCATGACTAGAACAAATATTGCATCAAAATGAATATCATAGTGACCAAAAATGAACTCCAAACAGAAGTCGGGCAAGATGACGGCTAGGCAAAAGCAGAGCGCGAAGAGTAAATTGAAAATAATTTTTGGATGATTAGACATTGTCGTTTAAAAGATACGCCATGCCAGTAGCATTCCCATGAAGATTGCACCGTAGGCTAGCGGGATAAAATAAAAGGAGTAGGCAGCTTTACCCAGACCAAATTGATGATTAAGTCTTTTGACCATGTAGGCACTCAAAGCCATCCCCAGTATCGTGATCAGCAAGCATAGTCCGTAGATAGACAGACTCACAGATGATGGCAGAGCAGAGAGCGTGATACTCTTGTCCAGTATGCGCTGTGCCGTGTGCATGCCGTTGATGTCATGGGGCAAATGCTCAAAATAGGGGATACGGGTGCTGCTTTTCAGCAAGGCTTTTGCAACATGGGCTGATGCAATAATGGGCACAAAGGCCAAGGCATAATGCGAGAGGTATTTTTTGAAGGGCAGCTTTGCACCCGCAGCTTTTGCTATCAAGTAAGGGGCAAACCAGAAGAATAGCGGCAGGATGAGGAAGATGATGATGCCATGGGCAATTTTTGCCACAGAGCCTTTGAGTCCCATAGGCTCTAGAACAAAACCAGAGATGGAGTTGAGGATTTGCTTTGTCACACCCCATTCTGTCCACAGCTCGGAAATCACAAAGCCAGAGACCATCACAACAAAGGCAAGTTGAGCCCAAGTGAAGGCCTTCGCCTTCAGCAAATCGGCAGCAAAGCCCACGAATTGCAGCCCCGGATTGGGACGCTGGGCACAGGGGCTCTTTATTTGATACTTGGCGCAGGACTTCATGCAGCCAGTACAGAGAATGCATTGAGACATATTTTCTGCCTTAGCTGGGTACAGTCCCATGCCACAGCTTTTTGCATCCACATTATAGTTGTATTCTCTGTTAATACATGACTTATCCTTGCAGCTACGGCATCGGCTTTCAGATTTGACACGCCAACCCACGGGGGCTAAGCGCGCATAAATACCCAGCAAGAATCCGACAGGGCAGACGTAGCGGCAGAAAGCGTTCTTTTCATAAATTAGTCCAATAATGACAGCCACTACCATAATAGTCAGCAGGTAGCTTGCCATATAGGTCGGATTGCGGTGTATGGCCAAACCTTGAATCCCACCAAAGAGCACTAGCGCATAAAAGAAAGTAATTGCCCAGCCTGATTGAAGCCAGCGCGGAGCTCTCTTTTTCAAGCCCCAACGCGCAGCGCAAGAGCTAAGCAGCTCCATAGGACAGACCATGCACCAGACGCGCCCGACAAAAACAGCAGCCAGTATAATTGCAGGCCACCAGAATGACCACACTAGCAGATTGCCCAAGTTCGTGTTACGCAAATAGTTCAAAAAAGCGGCATCTTGCGAATAAGCAGAAAAGCCCGATATGAGCAGTATAATAAACACGCCCATTGAAAGAAGCTTTAAAACAAGCGTCAAGTAAGGTATGGCTAAAAGTCGGTTAATATATGAGAACATGAGATGAAATAGTTGGTGGTTGAAGGATATGAGGCATTATGATAGACTAGCCCTTGTTCCCGACAAAGGATTTTTTGTGTTACGAGGGTAGACAGCAGAAATCTGGACGCGAATGACAGCCCCCTTCCCCCAAAAACGCACATGCTTGATGAAAAAAACATAGTCCGCACGATGAACTACGCCTACAGCCTCGTCGTCCTACCTCTCGTTATTTTGCTCATGCCCATAGAGCGGGTACTGGCTCATGGCTGGCTGTCCATTGCCCTGCTCTTTCTCTACGCCCTCGTCATCTATGCCATCAGCAAGAGCTATAATTGGATTATCTATCTGCTGCGCAAGCATTACCTCAAAGCCTGCCTGGCTATTATCTGCACCCTAGCTGTCGCCTTTGTCTTCATGGTGCTGCGCCAGCGTGTCTCCTACCCAGAGCATTCTCAGCTTTGCGAGGTGATATCCTCCCTCTATGGACGGCATTTGCAGACAATGGGGCTTTTGGGTCTACTGAGCATGTGTTACGGACTTTTGACTGGGATAATGGTAGAGCTCTTTAATAATATCATCAAGCGGCAATCCATTGAAGCGGAGAGAAACAAGGCGCAACTCGCTCTTTATAAAACGCAAATCAACCCTCACTTTCTCTTCAATACATTCAACACACTCTACGCGCTGCACCTCACACGCTCGGAAAAGCTAGGTACATTCATTCTCCAGTTTTCTGCCTTGGTGAAGTACATGTACACCCACGCAGAGAGCACGGAGATCAAACTACGCGATGAGGCACAGTATCTCGAAAACTACATTGATCTGCAACGCACCCGCTTGGGCACAAATGGCAAGGTAAACTACAGCTACCACTTTGGCAAGGAAGAGCTACTCATCCCCCCCATGCTGCTCATCACCTTTGTAGAAAACGCCTTTAAGTACGGTAGCTCCGCCTCCGAAGATTATCAAATTGACATCAAACTGGAGCAAGAGGAGAATGAATTACGCTTCAGCACACGGAATGCTATTTTCAACAGCACGCACAATTCATCAGGCGTGGGCATAGAAAATTGTCGCAAGAGGCTAGATGTCGTTTACCCCCATCGTTATCAACTGCACTGCCAAGAATCAGCAGGCATGTTTCACCTGCAACTTATCATAAAACTATGAAATGTGTCGCCATAGACGATGAGCCCATGGCACTGGCCATCATTGCCCACTACTGCCAAAATTACCCAGAAATCGATCTGCGCCATTTTACAGACCCCCTTCAGGGTATCAAGGCCCTGCAAGAGCACGGGGCGGATGTCGTCTTTCTCGATATAGAGATGAATGAGCACTCGGGCATAGAAATGGCCAAGCAACTCCCTGCTGGCACACTACTGGTATTCACCACCGCCTATGAGAATTATGCCCTCATGGGTTTTGAGCTCAATGCAATTGACTACCTGCACAAACCCATTAGCATGGAGCGATTTGATATATGCATCCAACGTGTTAAAAAAGCACTCTCAGCAAATCAATCCAGTCTGATGCAGGACAGCCATATTACGGTATCAGTCAACTACAAAAAGGTGCAAATCCCTCTCAGTCATATTGCTTACATCGAATCGCTAGATAACTACATGCACATTCATCTTGTCAATGGGCAGTCTCTCAAAAGCAAGCAGAGCATGCGAAACATTCTCGCCATGCTACCCGCTGCGCATTTTTTGAGAATACACCGCTCTTTCATCATTGCAAATCAGCATCTTCACAGCTTCACAAAGCAAGATGTGCTACTCAAAGACGAAGGATGCACCACGCTTCCCATAGGCAGAAAATATGCGAAAGAATTTGCCCGTAGATTGCTAGCTGATTAAGAGCAACACACGAGCATTCAAGCAGGGCATTTTGCATCTCGAGCTGTGTAAAAAATTCAACTTTATTTTAATTACGCTTGATTTTGGCATAAGTTCAATATATTCTCAAGTAGCGAAAGCTAGAAATAATAGGAATGGAAATCACCAACGACTCTACAACAAAAAGCCCGACATCACACCCTACATCGAAGTATGATAGAATATATTGCCAACGAAGCCCATTACAATCAAGTGCTCAGCAACTGCGCCAATGTCCAGCACAGCCTATGGATAGGAACAGCTGACATCAAAGACCTCTACGTCAGAGTAGGGCGAGCAGCTGCGCCCTTCCTCAAGGTACTTAATGAACTCATCCAACGCGGGGTGGCAATACGCCTCATCCACGCAAAGAAACCTGGTCCGCGCTTCCAAGAGGATTTTAGAAAATACCCCGCCCTCGCCC
>CAYJON010000060.1:0-14340 GCA_964371795.1 uncultured Akkermansia sp.
GTGGCAAGGCCAGCGTGCAGATAGGCATACACACTGACAAAATACCTGCCAAATCAAACTGGCACAAGGAATGGCGTCGCATGCCATTGGTCACTAATACAAAAGCCCTCAATGAGGAAAAAGTCACCATCACCAGTCCCTTTGGTGGTCTCATCTACATCAATGTCGATCCCGAGATGGGCGATATCAACAGCAGTGTGCGCATCGCAGGCGCAGTAGAATCTGTCCGCTATATAGCGGGTCAAACCACAGCAGAGGACTTTGCTGCTATGCTCGCCAACAGTCACGCGCCATGGGGTGAATTTGAGACAGATAATCTCATCATCAGCATGTCCACTGAGGGTCTCAAAAAAATCAAAGACCCCAAGGAAACAGCCCGCGTCTGGAAGGACATCATAGGCGCATGCTATGACCTCGCCCAGATTCCAGAGCCCTTTTTCCGCAAGCAGCGCATCGTCTTGGATGAGCAAATCTGGCTAGGTCTCATGCACAGCGGCTACCCCGTCATGGCGCACCACCGCGAAGGCGTGCAGCACTATGAGGCAGAGCAATTCATCTACGACCTCAGCACCCTCTCCTCCGCATGGGGCTTTTTCCATGAGATAGGGCACAACATGCAGAACACCCATGACTGGGTCTTTAGTGGGACATCGGAAGTCAGCGTCAACTTCTTCTCCCTCTACATCTATGATCAGGTGATTATGGGTATGGACAAATCGCACAGCGGGGTCAGTGCCGCCGCCACGCAAAAGGCCATCAAGGACTACTTTGCCAATGGGGCAAAATTCGAAGATTGGAAAAAGTCTCCCTTCCTCGGTCTCATCCTCTTCCGTCAGATACGCAATGAGTTTGGCTGGGATGTGTTCAAGAAAATCTTTGCCCGATTCAACGAAAGCAGTCTGACAGGCAAGCCCTGCTTCCTCCCCTGTGATAGCCAAGGCGACCAGCGCAAGATAGACAACTGGGTCTACCACCTATCCGACATCACAAAGCGCGACCTCGCGCCCTTCTTCAAGGTATGGGGCATACCTGTTTCCGACGGTGTCACCGCTGTCACAAAGCAGTGGAAGCCTTGGATGCCCTACCACTTTAACCCCACAGGGAAGTAAAAATCACAGCCACCCCGCCTTTCGTGGGGTGGCTTTTTCGCTCTTCCATCAAAGGATAAATACCCGCCCCTCTTTTCGTGCAGGGGGCTCGGGTGTTTCGCCATCTCTGTAGCCCACGATGACGTGTTCTACGCCCACATAGCCCTCGTCAATACCTAATTTGCGCAATAAAGCCTGTCCGTACTCCGTCTCGAAGGTAGGTTTTGCGCGTGAAATGCAAGCTGCTCCCAAGCCCATTGCCTCCGCTGCCAGCAAGATATTGCACACCGAGGCCATGGCATCGAGTTGATAGGTATGCAAAATATCGGGGTTGGACAGCACGCTAATCACAGTAGGCGCACCAAAGAAGGCATCTTTCCCCTTGTTCCACAAGGCTGTATTGATTTTTGATAACTCTGCTATGACCTCCTTGTCCTGCGTCGCAATCAAAATAGGCGACTGCCTCCCCATACCACTAGGCGCATAAAGCCCCGCCTCCAGCAGGGCTTGCAACTCTTCATCACTAATCTGGTCAGGCAAATACTTTCTGCATGTACGTCTTGATTTAATACACTCTAGGGTTTCGTTCATCACTTTAATTTATACTATATCCCTCATCATGTAAAGTAGCCATTTAAAGGGTATCTTGCAAAATTAGCAGCTTTGGATTTTGGTAGCAGTTTGGATGAGAATTTGTGGCGTTTGGGCGCGCATAGCGAGCTATGTAAGCCCAAAAAGCTGCAAATTATCGCCAAATTGCACCAAAAGGCATGCTGTGATGAGCATTTTTAACCTTGCTGCTTTCCGTAAACTAATTTTGCAAGATGCCCTAAAGAGCTTGTTGCGTTGAGGTCAATTGCTAGTGTAAAATCTTTTCTGTAAATTCGAGAACACATCCAGCCCAAGCAGTGAAGCGCATGGCGAGCCCCGAAGGGGCGAGCCTTGCGCGACCGCGCGAGCCCAGCGCGAAGCGCTGCGGCGAGCCCGCTTCCTCCCCCGCCCCCCGCGGGGGGCGGGGGAGGAAAAAAGCTGGAAATGTTCGGTACATTGCCTCATTGTTTTTTTGTAACATACCAAATCAACAATGACCGAACGACACAATAATACCACAATCGAGGACTTTTGCAATACGCTTCTTTCTAATCCCCAAGAAAATCTATTAGCTCAAGTCTACACCACGCTTCTCAACACGATGCTTTCCATGCAGCAAGATGCCCACCTTCAGCGCCAACCATATCAACGCTCTTCTGGCGAGGATATGGGCTTGCGCAATGGATATAAGCCTCGCACCATTTCAACCCCAGCTGGCAATCTCACCTTACAAGTACCTCAAGTGCGTAACAGCTCAGAGCCTTTCAAACCCTTTGTTCCAGGCTTTGAGCAAGGACAACGCATTGACCGTGCTTTTAATCTTGCTATCGCTGAGATGTACCTCAAAGGTGTTTCTACTCGCAAGGTTAAAGGCATTTTTGAGAAGCTCTGTGGCTGTAAGGTATCCGCAACTTATGTGAGTCAATGCACCGCTGAGCTTGACGAAATGGTTAAAGAGTGGCGAAATCGACCACTTAGCCCAATCAGCCATCTCTTTCTTGACGCTACCTATTTTAAGGTTCGTCGTGAAAAACAAGTCGTTAGCTGCGCTTTGCTTGTTGCCATTGGCATTGATGAAGCCACGGGGCAACGCTGCATTCTTGGAGCTAGCTGCGAACTTAGTGAGGCTAGCGAGCATTGGGGTAACTTTTTTAACTCCTTATTAGCTCGCGGCATGGGTAGACCTCTTACGGTTACTTCCGACTCTCATCAAGGCTTAAAATATGCTCTTGATAAGCATTTAACAGGAGTGCCGTGGCAACGCTGCCAGTTCCATTTTCAGCGCAATGCTTTGAGTCATGTTACTCGTCAATGCTATAAAACAACTGCTGCTCGTCGCATTGCTTCGGTATTTAATTGCGAAGATTACTCTTCGGCTATTTCACGCGCAGCTCTAGTAGCATCAAAATTTCGCAATGATGGTCAAAACAAGCTTGCTGATTGGTTTGAGGAAAATATCGAGCAATGTTTAACCGTTTCTGACGCTAATGCTCACATTAAAAAACGATTACGTACTACTAACATGATGGAAAATACCAATAAACAGCTCAAACGCCGCTCGCGCGTTATAAGCATTTTCCCTTCTGAAAAATCTCTTTTACGCATAGCCTGTTCATTGCTCATGGAAATTTCCGAGCAGTGGGAAAACTCTCATTGCTACATTTCGCCCGAAAAAACTCGCGAGTTTAAAGAAAAAACTACAATCGCAACTCCATCTATACAACCCTAATTCATCAATCAGCAATTACACCGTTATTATCAACACTAAAAAATATTTGAGGCAATTTACAGAAAAAAATTTGCATTTCCCAGGTCAATTTGCTATGATGTCTAGCATGTTGAAGACTATCCTTGCGCTAAGCACTGTGTTTATAAGCCATGTTTCTGAAGCTAAACAAGCTGAGAGGCTGCAATTGTCCTACGCCTACGCAGTGGATGAGGGGGAAATTCGCGGTGAAGGACTGGACGATAGCTGTGTGGCTATGAGTACTTTTAAGGTATACGTGGCACTGGCTGTGCTGCATCGTGTGGATGAGCAAAAAAGCATGCTAGAGCAAATGATTCTCATCCCCAAGGAAGAGTGGGAACAGGATACATGGAGCCCTCTTCAAAAGAAGCACAGAGGGAAGGATGCGACCTTTTTGCTAAAGGATTTGCTCCGAGAGATGCTGGTCAACAGTGATAATATTGCCACTGATGCTCTCATTACACATTTGGGTGGTATCATGGGGCTCAATGCTGTTTTGAAGGAGATGGGTATGCCTAGCATACAGTTTGAGACCATGGAGAAGGAGATGCAGCTTTCCAAAGAGGCAGCTGCTGCCAACCGCATCCGTCCTAGGGATTTTATCAGCACGCTGCGTTCTCTCAGGCAGGGCAAATTGCTGTCCAAGGCGTCAACAGCCTTGCTCATAGCTCACATGCAAGCCTGCCAAACAGGCAAGGAAAAAATACGCGCCCAGTTCCCACAGGCTCTTGTTGCCAATCGCTCTGGTGCATCGGGAAGGGATGCCGCTGGAGTGAAGCTAGCAGATAACGACGTGGGCTTTGTTTTGCTGCCCGATGGCAGATGCCTTTATATTGCTATCTTTATCAATCATTCTAAGGAGTCGGATGAAAAGCATGTAGAGCTATTTAAAGCACTGTGTCGCGCTCTGCTGCGCAGCACTCAGGAGTGAGGGTGCGCCTCGTCATAGGCCTCTTTGAGTCTCGTCTTGGTCACGTGGGTGTAGATCTGTGTGGTGGATAGCGACTCATGCCCCAGCATCTCTTGCACGGCGCGTAGGTCTGCGCCTGCATCCAGCATGTGGGTGGCAAAGGTGTGGCGCAGTTTGTGCGGTGAGATGGAGAAGGGAATGTCGGAGAGGCGTATGTATTTATCCAGCATTTTGCGTATGGTGCGCTCTGAGAGGCGTTTCTTTAGCCTACTGATAAAAAGTGGGTCGCCCGCGCGGAGTCCAGCTTTCAGTGCATAGCGATTGATGGCATCTTGGGCATAGTCACCCAGTGGGACGAGGCGTTGCTTTTTCCCCTTCCCTAGCACGCGCACGCAGGGAGAGTCTACACTAATATCGCCCCAGTTGAGGGCGACAAGCTCACTGATACGCAGACCGCTAGAATAAAAGAGCTCCAAAATAGCGACATCGCGCAGGGGCAACCAATCGGGGCATTTTTTATCCAAAGGCGTATGCAGGGGAATGCGCAACAACTGCTCCACCTGCGAAAGAGAAAGATGTATGGGGAGTAATTGTTGGCGTTTTGGTAATTGCAATTCTGCCAGAGGGTTATCTGCTAGCACGCCGCGTTCTACCAAAAAACTATAGAATGATCGCAGCGCGGAAAAGCGTTGCCTTATACTACTTGCCTTTATCTCAGCACGTTGCAAGTCATAAAGCCAGAGACGAAAGCTGTCTTCTGTGCACTGCCGCCAGTCTTTAAAGTCCTTGCGCAGCCAGTCCTTAAACTGCCGCAGCGCTGCCTTATAAGAACGAAGGGTGTGCGCAGAGCATCCCTTTTCTTCTTCTAAATAGCGTAGATATCTGTCCTCATCAGCCTTGGGCATGACTCATTATATCACATTTTCAAATATGACCAAGGACAGAAAGCTCTTCATATCATATTGCATTTTTAGGAATGAGTAATATATAAGAATATACCGTTCAACATCACTCTATTAATATTATGGCTATCAAAATACACAAGACAATACCAGGTCGCAGCTACTTATTCCGCGCAACTGGTTCCGCAACAATCAAGTCTACTCGAGATGATACAGAGTTTACGCTTCTAACATATTCAGGAGATGGAAGTGAGCAATACTTCACCGCCATCAGTCCCGAGGTAAGCGTTGAAAGCAGCAGCAAGTACCTGCTACAAGAGCTTTTTAGTACCGCCCTCACCTCATCCGCTGGAGGCGGGGGCAGCGCTTACCGCCAGCCTCAGCGCATCATCAATATCCCCGATTCATATGTCGATTTCAAGCCAGAGATGCTCATCCTTGAGGCGAATTGCGCAACAGTCCTCAACCTAAATGGAGGCTTGCGCGACTTCTCCTTACTGGACGTCATGCAGAGCGGCGTTGGTGTACAGGAGGCTGAACTATGGGTAACTATCCATGACCCGACAACGCTGCAATGGTCAGATGATTTAATCTGGGCAGATGATCAGATAGCACCTACGACCATGGAGCTGCTCTATACTTACGTGTTCGCTGTGCGAAAACACTCATCTGGGGCGGGGGATAAACTGATTATTAACCTAGCGTACAAAGTTCAAACCCAATCAACATGATACCGACAGCATTCAAAGTGCTAGGCACAGGTGGTAAGAAGCTTATCGGAATTCGCGCAATTGGCAATTCATATATCAACACGGGAATCATACCATCAAAAACTTATACAATCCAGAGCGATTTTCATTATCCTGCCGCAGGTAATGTTATTTTCGGTTGCTTCCAAAATGGAGAGGGCAACGCCTGTAGATTAAGCCGTAGTTCTCTGACATCATTTATTTTTGCGTATTATTACTTTGGCACTCAGAGTGTTATAGTTACCAACGCAAATGATTTTGAGATATCAATGAACAGTCAAAACATTACAATTAACGGAGCAACCAGAGCTGTAACCATCACAGACGAAAATATAACAATACCCTTGTACATATTCTGCGAAAATCGCACTGGATCACCTTCATTTTACGTTGATGATGATACGTATATAAAAAAGTGGCATTATTACGACTCTGAAAATAATATTTTCATGCAACTTGAGCCCCAAATCGTTAACGGAAAGGCGCGTCTTGTTGACGTTTTAACAGGAAATATACCACAACACATAGGAGAATTTGAACCAGTATACGAATAAAAAATTATGCAACAATATGCAAAACTAATTTCAGAAACGGAGGTACAGTTTTACTCTGTACCTAGCAATATCACAATCGCATGCAACACCGAGGAAGAGAAGGCGGATATTATCAAGGAACTAGCGGAGAACGCAGGCTTCAAGAAATACAACCCATCAACACCAGTTAACGTTTACTACAAAGCAACTTATAGAGAAACAGCAAAAAACGTCTACCAAGAATGGGTAGCGATGGATCTAGCGTACGCTAAGGAGCAGCAAAAAGCACTTGTAAAGCAATCCTGCAACAATGCACGCGCTGAGGCGTTTTCTATCTACTCTGAGGCAGAGCAAGTGGCAGCTCAAGACAACAGCTCTATCACCATTGCCGTCATGGCACAGGTTCGCGGGGTGACCGAAGAGCAGCAACAAGCTGACATCGATGCAGCCTTGCAGATGGGCACGGTCATCAATGGCGCCCTTGCTGGCTATTTTCTAAAACTAGAAGACACCATCAAGGCCGCCTCAGACGTGGATGCTGTGGCAATCATAGAGTGGTCGCGCGAGGAGTTTACTGTGATAGTAGAAGCTTTGCTAGCGTGAAAGCTATAGAAAAAAACAAGCACCCCGACTACCCCTACCGCCTCGCGGTGGGGGTGGCACTACGCTACGACTGCGCAGGATTAGCCCTACCACACTTTGAGGCTTTTACCCTGTCGGGAACATGCGTGGCACGGAGTGCGGAGGGCATCTTACACATTGGGCATCCGTACGCATGGAATGGTTGTACGGGACTCCCCAAGTGGATGGAGACAGAGGAGACTCTCAAGGCATCTTGCCTCCATGATCTGCTCTACCAGTTGCATCAGAATAATCCCTGCATGCTCTCTGACCGTGGAGCGGTCGATGCTCTCTTTTTGAGCTACTGTCCCGCCCCCTATCGTCCAATCTTTCGCGTAGCTCTAGCCCTTTTTGGAGGGGTTGCGTGGAACAAAAAAACAAATTCACTTATCATAAAAGCAATATGAAAAAATACATTATATTAACAACTTGGCTAGCCATCTCTGCATGCACGCCCGCACAAAGGGCGGCAGTAGAGACTGGCTGGGAAGCATACACCATCATCATACCAACAGAAAAGGAGATGACGAAATAATGACCAATCTCGCTTCTGCTGTGACTGTCGGCACCGTAACAGCTTTTGGTTTTTCCTTTAACGAAAGCTTAGGCGCAATAGGTCTGGTAGTCATGGCTGCTGTCTGGCTGGTAAAGCATTACCAAGAAGAACTGCGTGCGAAAAGCGAGGAAAATCGCGCCCTGCGCGAATACCTTGACCGATACATGCAAAAGAACATACAAGACGATGAACAAGACGATTACTAAACGCCTCCAAGGCATATTGGGAGAAACAAAAGATGGCATCATTGGCAAGAGAACCATGGCAGCCGCCGCTCGCAATGCTGGTGACAAGGGGACACCCGCGCTATGGCCAAGCAAATCTCAAATTCGCAGCGGAAAATCTATTTTTGGATCAGCTGGGCAAGTAACACTCAGAAAAATAACACCGCCCTATCCCCTATACTACGCAGGAAAAGCCGTAGCATCAATCGGCGTACATGAGCGCGTGGCAGCAGCCGTGATGACAGCCCTCCAGCGCGTGCTATCGCACTACGGGGCAGCACGCGTGCATGATTTGGGATTGGATATCTACGACGGTTGCTACAACAACCGCAGCGTCAGAGGAGGAAGTGCGACGAGCATGCATGCGTGGGCAATTGCCCTTGACTTTGACGCGGCACACAATGGGAATAGAACAAGGGGTAGTCAGGCACGCTTTGCCGCCCCCGAGTATGATTTCTGGTGGCTCGCATGGATGAGCGTCGGCGCCCGCCCCTTCGGCCTACACAATGACCGTGACTACATGCACATTGAATTTGCGCGCTGATAAAATCGAAGGCTAAAAAAATAAGGGTTTTGCTATCATTTTAGCAAAACCCTTATTTATACCAGTTGTGGGACTCGAACCCACACTCCGAAGAACTCGATTTTGAGTCGAGCGCGTCTACCAATTCCGCCAAACTGGCAAGTCTGTGGGGTGATTATACGCTGAAGGAGATGGATGTCAAGAGTATTTGTGCTATTGCTTCAACTTTTTTATTACATAACAGAAATATATAATAATACAATAACAATTCTTGTGTTTATTATTTGTTAGGTATATTATATTTATTATCATGGACTCAGAAAACAAAAAACTCACAACATCGGCTGGGGCGCCTGTCGCAGATAATCAGAATTCAATGACCGCAGGAAAGCGCGGTCCTGTCCTCTTGCAGGATGTGTGGCTTATTGAAAAACTAGCCCAATTCCACCGCGAGGTCATCCCAGAGAGACGCATGCACGCCAAGGGCTCTGGTGCTTTTGGCAAGTTCACGGTCACTAATGACATCACTCCCTTTTGCAAGGCAAAGCTCTTTTCCGAAGTAGGCAAAGAGACAGAAGTCTTCATGCGCTTTTCCACTGTAGCAGGTGAACGCGGCGCAGCTGATGCAGAGCGCGACATTCGCGGTTTTGCGGTCAAGTTCTACACAGAAGAAGGCAACTGGGACATGGTTGGCAATAACACACCTGTCTTTTTCTTCCGCGATCCGCTAAAGTTTGCTGACCTCAACCACGCTGTCAAGCGCGACCCTAAGACCAACATGCGCAGCGCGCTCAATAACTGGGACTTCTGGACTAATTTGCCCGAGGCTCTGCACCAAGTGACCATCGTCATGAGCGACAGAGGTATACCCAAGAGCTATCGCCACATGCACGGCTTTGGCAGTCACACCTACAGCATGATTAATGCAGAGAACAAACGCACTTGGATCAAATTCCACTTCGTTTGCCAACAGGGCATAGAAAATCTCTCCGACGCAGAAGCCGCAGAAATCATAGGTCAAGACCGCGAAAGCCACCAAAACGACCTCTTCATGTCTATTGAAAAGGGCGAATTCCCCCAATGGAAGCTCTGCATTCAGGTCATGTCAGAGGAGCAGGCTAATAACTGTCCCTTCAATCCCTTTGATCTCACCAAGGTCTGGTCAAAGAAAGATTACCCCCTCATTGAGGTGGGGGTGTTGGAGCTCAACCGCAATCCCGAAAACTACTTTGCGGACGTAGAGCAATCCGCCTTTGCGCCCAGCAGTGTAGTACCGGGCATAGGTTTCTCCCCCGACAGGATGCTACAAGCTCGCCTCTTTGCCTACCCAGACGCGCATCGCTACAGACTGGGTGTCAATCACCATCAAATCCCTGTTAATCGCCCCCGCTGCCCCATGCACGCCTTCCACCGCGATGGAGCTATGCGTGTCGATGGCAACTACGGAGCAAGCACCTCTTATGAGCCCAACAGCTTCGGTGAATGGCAGGAGCAGCCAGAGCACAAAGAACCACCCCTCCCCTTGCACGGAGATGCAGATCACTATGACTTCCGCGAAGATGACGACCAGTACTACTTCCAAGTCACCGCGCTCTTTAACCTCATGAGCCCAGAGCAGCAACAAGTCCTCTTTGATAACACGGCACGTGCCATGGGGGATATCCCCAAGTTCATCAAACTGCGCCACATCAACAACTGCTACAAGGCCAGCCCAGACTACGGATTGGGTGTTGCGAAAGCCCTCGGCATTGATGCCACTGAGATAACAAAATAACAACATAGCAACAATTAAGAAAGCCTAGCTCTGTCATAGAGCTAGGCTTTTTTGTTTTATTACACAAATAGCTATTGCTAACAAAATCTATTCGTTTAATAATTTCCTACTTATTTGATATGAAAAAACTATTACTTACCACCGGACTCAGCGCCATGTTGTTGCTAAATAGTTGTAGCTCCACGCTGGAATCGGAAAGCGGGCTCTACGACGTAAAATTGGAAAATTGCTACAAAGATCCCGTCGATGGTTCATGGGTGTGGGATGGCACGCATCCCTACGCGCATTCAAAGAATATTCGACTCTACCTAGCTCCGCTTGATCTGTCACTTATCAGCAAAGAGCATCCTGATCTTGCACCCCTGCTTGCAGAACAGTTTGAGGAGCGCATTTTTGAGCAATTTTCAGAGTATCTCAATGCGCATAACACAGAGGGCGGCATAGGCTGGTCACTGACAAAAGACCCCAAGGGCGCACAGATGCGTATCAACTTTGCAGTGGTGAAGTTTTCCCCCCAGTACCCAGTCCTACGCACACTCATCGCAGCTGGTTCTCTCTTCTCCCCTATCCCAGGTACAGGCACTATAGCTGCTAGCTTTGCAGAAGGCAGCATAGAGGTAGAGGCCACCATACGCGATACAAAGACCAATCAACTCTACCTCGCCTTTAAGGACTCTAACAGAAAGTCGGCATACATCTACACGGCATCAGCCTACTCCAGCATAGGTCAGGCTGACATCAACTTCAAGCATTGGGCGGCAAAGATGGCTAGCCTCTTGAGCAAATGCCAGACAGAGGAAACATGTTACGTCGACTACCAGACAGAAGTAGATAATAAGCATTGGTTAGCGGCACTGTGGGAGCACATCCCCTTCCCAGAATTCTAGGAAAACATGCTACAAGAAGGGCTTCTCAATCATGATGATGGAGAAGCCCTTTTTATTTAATATTGATCTAAGCGATGCTTATTTTCCGATGATGGAGATTTCTGCTGCGGAGACGTGGTTCTTTTCGAGAGCCTTTGTTCCTGTAAAGCGGAAGTAACGTGCCTTCACGGGGTCAAAGTTAATGACTTGCTCGATGGGGTTAGCACGCAGGTTGCCGAACTCGCCGTCTGCTACCTTGGTGAATTTCTTGCCGTCGAGGCTCACTTCAAAGATGTAACGGGAGGTCATGCCATGCAGCGTGCCATCCTGACGTGGGAGGTAGGCAAAGCCCTTGACCTCATGTTCCTTGCCCATGTCAACTGTAAAGCCTTGTGGGGGATTGAGTTCTCCGCTGACAGGATGTGTGTGCCAGAATGTTTCTGACTTACCATCAATGGCGCTAGCTGCATTGTTGGTTGCGGGTTGCGCAACAACCTTCCAGCCAGCCTTGGGCAGACCCTTTGTCATGGCAGGACGACCAGCGGAGGCGTTGAGGTTGACACCAGCGGGCATCTTGAAGAGGGAGATTTCAGAGATGGTGGGGCAGGCCTTGGAGTCGGTGATGGTCAGACGGATGTCTGTCACTTTCTTCTTGTTGTCAAAGCGGAACATGACTTGGTTGCCAATGCTCTGACCGTTGACCGCGGGTTGCCATTCTCCGTCTACCTTGATTTCAAATTCCCAACCACGCACGCGTTGACCGAGGCGGATTTGCTCACGGATGCGGACGACGTCCACTACTGCGGGTTCTGCAAGCTTTGCTTCGATAACACCTGTTGTTGTACCGTCATTGGTGCTCCAGAAGGATTCAATCTCATCGTCAAAGAGTAAGTTACCACCGAAGAGTTCCTTGTTATCAAGGCGTACTTCGCTGATATTTGTTACCTTGGCACCGATGGCGTAGTCCTTTTTGTAAAGTTCATCACGCAGCTTTTTGAAGGTGAGCAGGGACTTCACGTCAGCAGGGTCAAAGTTACCGGTTCTGTCCAAGGCGACGTTGAGGAGGAGGTTAGCACCGCGACCCACGCTGTCAAACCAGACTTGGAGCAGATGCTCTGGGGATTTCACGCGGCTTCCAGAATTGGGATGCCAGAACCAACCAGAGTGGTTAATGGGCGTATCGCCTTCTGCGGGCACCCAGCGTTCTCCGTTGTCAGCACCTTCTGCGTGGGCGTTAGGATTTTTCTTAGAAAGAGTGTGCCAGTGGGGGTAGCCCACATGACCCTTTTCACTGCCACCCCAGCGTGCATCACCGTATGTGTGAGCACCCCAGATGATACAGTCGGGTTGCAGTCTACGGATGATGTTCACGATGTGTTGGTAGTTGTAGTAGTTCTCGGCATTACCGATATTACGATGCTCGCGCGCGCCACCGTAGTAGCCATCACCACCATTAGCACCGTCGAACCAGATTTCGAACACGGGACCAAACTCGGTAAGAAGCTCTGTGATTTGCTCATAGTAAGCCTTCAAGTAGCCATCACGACCATACTCTGGGTGATTGCGATCCCATGGGGAAAGGTAGGTACCAAAGAGGATGCCATTTTCTTGGCAGGCTGTGGCAAAGTCCTTGACGATATTACCCTTGCCGCCCTTGTAGCTAGAGGCTGTGATATTATGCTTTGTGGTCTTGGTTGGCCATGCACACCAGCCATCATGATGCTTGGCGGTGTAAATCATGCCCTTCATGCCACCGTCCTTCATTGTTTTGATAGCCTTGTTAGCATCAAATTGGGTGGGATTGAATATCTGTGGCTTCTCATCTCCGTAGCCCCATTCCCTGTTGGTGAAGGTATTGAGACCAAAGTGAATAAAGCCGTAGTACTCCAAACGCTGCCAGTCTACCTGCTGCCTAGTGGGTGTTGGTCCCCATGGCTTTGGCGCATCGGCGTTTTCTACGTATTTTTTGACAGCTTCGGCATCATAGCCTGTCAAGCTAGCGGCGGAAACAGCAGCATCAGCAGCATTTCCCATCATAAGCGGCAATGTGACGAGACTTGCCGATAATAGACGTGTTATCATAAGTATTTCTAATTGTATTATTTGCTACGAGAGGCAACATCCAGCTGAATGGCTTCCCAAAGGCTTGCAAGACGCGCATCGACGGCAGCTATGCTACCCGCTACATCTGCGCAGGGTTCACCATGGGCAAAGAGATAGAACTTGATCTTGGGCTCTGTGCCACTGGGGCGCACGGCAAAGCTGCGGCCGTCCTCTAGCTTCATAATAATCATGTTTTCGCTAGGTACAGGCAGCCCCTCTACATCCACTTCCGTACCTGTGGAGAAGTCACGCAGCGAGACAACAGCAGAGCCGTCCATCTCTGTGGGTGCATTGTTGATGTAGCTCTGGGTGAGCGCGGCAATCTTTGCTGCGCCATCGGCTCCCTCCATGACGAGGTTTTTGCCCTGTTCGCGGTAGACACCGTATTGGGCGTAGATTTCTTCCAGTCCCTCCATGATGCTCTTGCCCTGTGTGGCAAGGTAGGCATTGAGTTCTGCTAGGATGAGGGCAGCAGCGTTGGCGTCCTTGTCACGGACAAAGTCCTGCGCGAGGTAGCCATAGCTCTCCTCACCACCAAAGACAAAGTACTTGCTGTGCTCCAAGCGAAGGGCGCGTGTTGTTGCCTCGTCCATCTGGCGGTAGCCAGCGCGCAGTTCTGCAGGGATGGCCTTCTCATAGTTGCCCAGCTTTTGGGAAATGTACTTGAAGCCTGTGAGAACATTGATGGTATCAATACCATAGTGAGCAGCAATAGCATCTTGCAAGGGAGAGGTGACAAAGGTCTTCACCTGCACGGCATTCTTCCTGTTGCTGTCGTTGACTATGCCCAGCTCCACCATGCTCATACAGCGATACCATGACATGAGGCTACCAATCTGGTTGCCTGTCAGTAGCTCCATCTCGCCCGCCTTGTTGCGCACGGCAATGCCCATGCGGTCAGCATCGGGGTCAGTGGCGATGACAAGGTCTGCTTGCTCTGCATCGGCTTGTTTCATCGCCATGTCCAGTGCAGGGGGATTTTCTGGGTTGGGGCTAACCACTGTGGGGAAGCGACCGTCCATCACATCCTGTGCAGCCACGGTGCTCACTTGGCAACCGATGCTCTCTAGTAGAGGCACGATGCAGCGACCACCTGTACCATGCAGGTTGGTGTAGACCACCTTGGCAGAGCTGGCGGCAAAGACCTCTGGGC
>CAYJON010000061.1:0-14236 GCA_964371795.1 uncultured Akkermansia sp.
CCATGCAGGTTGGTGTAGACCACCTTGGCAGAGCTGGCGGCAAAGACCTCTGGGCGCAGGATGATGCCCTTGAGTCTGTCGTTGTAAATCTGATCAAAACTACCATCAAGGATGCGCAGGCTGCCTTGTTGCTCTGTGGGCAGAGCCTCATAGCTATCGCTGTCAAGAGCATTCACTTCGGCAATAACTGCCATGTCATGGGGGGCAACCAACTGAGCACCCTCGTTAAAGTAGGCCTTAAAGCCATTGTCATGCGAGGGGTTATGAGAGGCTGTCAACACGATGCCAGAGTCGGCATTGAGCTCTCTAATGGCAAAGGAGACCTGTGGTGTGGAGCAAGGACCATCAAAGAGCACGCAGTCGCAGCCCAAGTCCGTGCAGATGCGGGCGCAGTATTCTGCAAAGTCGCGTGAAAAGTGACGCGTGTCGTGACCGATGACAAGGAGGGGCTTTCTGCCTCCTCGATCAGCCTGTGTATCAACAAAGCGACGCACGTAAATGATGAGACCGCGAATGGCGCGTCCCACGTTAAAGTAGTTCATGGTGGCTGTACCAACGCAGGGGAACTCGGGTCTATCATTAGGACCACCCTGCCCTTGTTCTGCCTCAGTGACTATCATACCAATGGTACGACCTCTCAGACCACCTGTCCCGAAGGCAAGGGTCTTGTAAAAACGGTTGTTGAGTTCATCCCATGCCTTCTGTTCCACTAGCTCATCGAGAGCTTTGGGGACTTCTGGCGCACTGGATGCACGCAAGAGCAGTTGGATATTCTCTAAGGATTGCGGCAGGAGTTGTCCCGCGTCGACGGCTTGCTTTAGTGTAGTGGCTAGGGTTGTGTTCATAATAGTAATGAGAAAAATTAGTCGGGTCTCTCACCCTCTGGGGTGATTTTCAGCCAGATTTCAATGGCTTGGAGCGCATAAGAACCATAGGCAGACTTGGGGTCTATGGCGTGCATCTCATAATAGAGAGCCTCCAACATAGCGCGTTGGGGGCTGGGGTTGGTCAGCAGATTTTTTGCTGTAGAGCGACGTATGAAACCGGTGAGCACCGCGAGCAGCTCTTGACGTTGCTCCTTGCTGTAGCTCCCCTTGTCCATGAGGTCGCGTATATGGCGCACGGCATCACCGGGGCTGCCCATCTTGTCTATTTCAACAAGGAGAGACTCCCAATTGAAGGAAAAGCGGTGACTGTGACCAGCATCATCTGTTGCCTCCTGCGCCTGCTTAACATAACGCTCTGGGATATTAAGACCAAGGTCGGCGGCTTCTGCGATGATTTCGCCTACTTTGTCGCTTTTGCGACCATCTGCCTTTTTGAGAATCTTTTGCTGCTCATCAAACTTGTCCAAGTAGTCATTGAGAATCTTGCTCGCGGTCTCGGCATCTTTCAGTTCATCCGCGCTCTGTATGACGGCACGAAGGTTATTTTCGCCATCAATGATGGCAATGCTGGGGTAGGAAAAGATGCCCCCAGGTAGCTTTTTATCACCCATGATACGGTCGCGTTCCAGACGCTCCTTTTTGTTGGGTAATTGGTAGATGGGGACTTCTACTAGAATATTGCTACCTAGACCACGCAGGATTTTGCGTTTTTTGATAAACTCATCGTACTTCTTCTCGCTGTACTTATCGTAATTTGCGCCATAGCAAAAGGCAACAACGGCGCGACGATCACCAGCACTAGACAAGGCCTTGGCGTAGTTGCGCTCTCTAGCTGCCTCCGTATAAAGCGAGGAGGAAAGCAAGGCCAGCACGGCGGCAAAATATTTCTTATTCATATGCTTATCTACTTAGTTACGGATTTTCTTACCATAGACATAGAAGCCTATAAGACCCTGTCCATGAAAGTCACTAGCCTGTACGTCACCTTCTTTTTCTAGCTTCACAAAGCGACCCGAGAGGTCGTTTTTGCGCAGGTTAAAGCTCAGCACCTGACCGCTAGCCTCGGCTGGGATGGGTTCTGACCAGTTCTGTCCGTCATCGGAAATGCGGATATTAAAGGGACGCGCATCGGTGTCCATGGGCTTATTGGTGATGCAGACAACACCGTTAATCTCAGAGCGCATTTCCAGCTCCACGACGATATTGGTCTTCATTTGTATCATGCCACCATCCTTTTGCAGTGCCGCCCAGTGGAGGCTGACAGGCTCATTATTATCCATGGTGCGATCACCGTAGATGAGTCCCGTGTTGGAGATGACGAGACCAAAGCCACGGAAGCGCAGTTTGTTCTTGGGGAAGTTCTTTTTAATCTTGCGGTAGCTGAGCTTGCCTATGGCTTGGAACATCTTTCTGTCCTTGCTTTCCACGGCTTGGCGCATGGCTTGGTTGATAGTACTCCAAGTAGCATCTCTATCCTTGTTACCTGTACGGGTGCGACCGAGGGCACGGACGATAACATCGGTGAAGTCTTCTTGGATTTCCACCGTCTCTGGCGTATCGGGTAGTGCAGCCACAAAGCCCAAGCCCCATGCAATCGCTGCACCCGCATAGTCAGGGTTGCGAATCAGAGCACCCAAGGCCTCGCGCATGAAGCGGATTTGCTCCTCACCCTGCGCAAAGGACTGCAACTGGCGGGAGAGAATACCATTCACATCCCAACGGTTTGAGCCCATGGTCTTGCACTCCTTGAAAAAGCCTGCAAAGAGGCGAGTCAACTCCCTCTTGTCCGTGACTAGGGGGACTAGGTTGGGGTAAATATACTTGCTCAGCAGGGTCGCTGACGCATTGTGATAACGCTGGTTAATACCCTCGTTGACAATCTCATGGAGCTCCAGCCACTTTTCCTTATTCTGGGGGGCTTTTGCCTTGAGGAAAGCACTGTAAGAAAGCAATGCAGGCCAGTTATTGGGCTGGGCTAGCAGGGCATCCTCGTAGCTGAGGAAGGCACCGTGCATCTTGCGACGGGAGGCGAGGAAGTCGCCCAATGCCATCAGCTGATCGGAAACCAGCGTCTGCTTAAAGTCTCCGTACAGCCCCTGAGTCAGGGCGAGGAAGTCCCAAGCATGCTCTTTCCAAAATGTCTTGTGCAGGCTGTGCTGCCAGTAGATGGAGTTGCTTCGCACCCACTCATTACCAACGCGCACAGCGTAGGCACAGTGACCAGGTTCTCCCATGGTCACAGCGGGGATACCATTAGCCAAGGCTGCAAATGTGCCGTAGTGGGAAAGCGCACCGCAAACCCCACCCACCTCACGGTGAGCCCATGCGAGAACACCATCATAGTGCTCCATGAAGGCATTGAGATAGTCAGGACCATGGATGGAGTCACCTGCAACATTGCGAAGGCGGTAGGGCACCTGAAAGGCTGCACCTAAGTAGCCCTCATTAGGCAAGCGCACATTATTGCGCAGCCAAGTCAGGTTCTTCACACTGCCCCAAGCCCATGGCTGGGTGCTGCCCATGAGAAAGCGTGTTTCCCAGTACTCCAAATCGTCAAAGCTGGTATTGAGCAATTCTTGAGAATAGCTCTGATAGTAGTAGTCAAAGCGTTCTGCCAAGAGCTTTCTGTCCCACTTCTCACGCGCAAACTCCACCGCACCTGCGGAGGCGAGGCGACGTGCTACCTTGTCATTGATTAACTCATCCTGCCCGCTAAAGCAGGCCACCAAATTACGGGGAACAAGGTCAAAATTATCATTAGGACCAGAGTAAAGCAAGCCCATCAACCATTCCAAATCATTACTCAGCGTGGTTATCACCGCCTGTCCCTCAGAAGTCTTCATCACTTCCTTAATAGCTTCTGGAGTGGCGAGCTGGATGAACTGGAAGACCGCCAAATCACGGCGATTGGCAGGACTTTCCAAGAATTTCCATATATTTTCCTGCGTGAACTTGCCCAAGCGCGAGAGCATGCGGTCAGAAATCGTTTTTTGCAAGCCATGAGGATCAGCCCATTCATCAACAGTAAAGCCCTCCTTCATCTTTCTGTAGGCATCCTTCTCGCGCTCATCCTCAATGCGATCTCCGAGAATGCGGGATTTCGTCTTCACGCCTACCTTACGATTGCCCTTCATGACGGCAGAAACGCGATTTTGCTCTTCATCAAGGGGGAATTCCTCCAATTCCTTCACGACAGCAATTTGCTGCACCTGCGTATCATCAGGCTCAAAGGAGTTGATGTCATAATAACCCTGACCAGAATCAGAGATACTATCATCCTCTTCTTCTGTTTCTTCGACCCACGCAATATCTTCACCAGCACCATCACCAGTATCATCATCACCGATGAGGTCAATAACTACACCCTCGGGAGGCGTGTAACCATCAAGGGCATCCTGCGCACCAGCAACAGTAGTCGTCACGGGGGCAGCGGTACTATCAGCTGGAGGTGCCGCAGCCAAGACAGGCTTTTGATAGCGATAGAATGGGTAGCTGAAGTAGCCAACCATCATCGCAAGGAGCATCCAGAGAAGGAGCAGAGGTAACTTTGTTTTTAACATATGCTTTTGCGAGTAGGGGTATCCGATTTATCGGGTGTTGATTTGCTTGATGGCTTCGGTGGCAGCGCGGCTCACCAGAGAATCTTTATGCTGTTCCAATTCTTGCAGAGCAGGAATAACTTTTTTGGAACCATGATACTGGAAGTGCTTGATAATATTGCCAATGAGCTGCAACTCTCGCGTATCTTTCAACATGGCGAGCATTTTTGTTTCGGCATCATCGCCCAGCAGGGTCAGCTTGTCACCCCAGACCAAGGGATTTTCTACCCAAAGGGCGAGAATGGTATCCGTCATGCTCTTCCCTCTTGCCTTGAGGAGGTAATCCACAATGATGGTTGGAGTTTGGAAACCAGTTTTCACATTAAAATTGAAAAGCTTTAAACACTCCTCAGCAGTGCGATCATTATTGGGCGCAGAGTAAATAACCAAAGTCTTGACCAAGTCAGCATAGACCTGAGGTTCTGTCTGCCATGGATCGCGCAGAACATCGTAAATCGCATCGACAACATCCGTGCGGGAAACAGGCGTATTAGCCCCTGCAAGAACCTTGGCAGCCTGCTGCACACGCTGCGGAATCATGCTCCGGAGTTCCAAAATATTTGCCGCGACAAAAGAGGGATGACTCGCTGTACTGATAGCCTGAGGCGTGTAGGTATTGGTCATCTTTGCCTCACTGTCAGCAGAATAATTCACTTCATAAATACCCTCCTCTGGGTTGGAGTAGTAAATATCGCCAAAGCGCGCTGCGATGGGCGTAATGTCCTGCATTTGCGATGTCTCTGTCTCCACAATGTAGAGGAAGCCCTTCTTCTTGCTGCGGAAGGAGCGATGGGAAGCCGTCACCAAGCGAGCGATGGCTTCGCCTATATTCTTGCGGTGCATGGGATCTGCCTCATTGACAAAAATCGCATAGGACGCACGGTTGCTACGGCTGCGCAGGAGGCGCAGTTCTGTGAGGTCTTCTTCACTCAAGAAGCGACCCTTCACAACTGGTGCTGAGATGATTTTATTTTCCGCAGGAGGCCCTTGCTGCTCTTCGCTATCAGAGGTTTTACCCTTAAACATCGCAGCAATAGCAGGCATGTACCAACCCAGTACAAGCAAGCCCAAGGCGATGAGTCGCACCTGCTTCTTATGCTTCATGCTCGCATTGAAGGTAAAAATAGCAGCCAAGCCGCAGAAGGTCATGGAGAATATCTGCATCATGGTATCATCTAGACTGATAACTGCCGTTCTCGCCTTGCTAGGGTCATTGAGCAAGAAGCCAAAGATACAAATAATGAGCAAGAAAATCGCCACAATCAAATTAACGCGGCCTGCACTGGTGAAGTTTTTACCCGAGTTATAACTCTGATTCATCATCTCTGCACGAGCACGCTGCTTGCGCATCGTTTCCTCCATAGAAGCCTCTGCCTCTGCGCGGAAGGTCTTATCAACCGCCCCTTGAGAAAAGCCCGAAAACTCAGCCTCCACACACTGGGGGCAAATCGTGGTGGCTTCGGAATTTCCTTGAAAAGTACGGTTACATTTTGAACACTTGAGTTCCATAGCTGTTTTTTATCACAAATCAACTACAAAAGCAAGCAAGTATTCTGTCACCTACAAAGCCATTTTATCAGGATTGAGAATATTTTGAGGGTCAAGGCACGACTTAAGCCTTTCATGCAATTCAAAGGCGCAATCTCCAATGGCTTGCTGGAACCACTCTGCCTTCGCCAGACCGATACCATGCTCCCCTGTGATACTGCCACCATGCGCTATCACCCAGTCAAAGAGTTCTCCCACCAATCGCTCCGCCTCTTCGCGACGCTCCACGCCATCAGCATCCTTCGGTATCATGATGTTAGTGTGTATATTACCATCACCAGAATGCCCAAAGCATGCAATAGGAATACCTATCTCCTGCTGCACACTCTCACAATGAGAGACCCAGTCCACTAGCTTGGAGCGAGGAATGACCACATCTTCGTTGAGCTTTGTGAGCCCAGTCGCCTTGAGACTGGCGGAAAACTCCCGCCTCAGCTGCCAGATAGCCTCAATGGATTCTTCTGTTTGCGCAACAAACTCCGCGCAGGAATGACAGCGTCTCAGAATGGCACAGATATCATCCGCCTCGGCTGATAGAGCATCGCGCCTGCCATCTATCTCTATGATAATATGCCCCTTTGCCTCAGCTGGCAGCATCTCCGTATCACCCAAGTAAGCACGAGCCGCAGAAAGGGTGAAGGCATCGGTAATTTCCATAGCCGCAGGCAGATGTCCACCTTGCAGCACCTCCTGCACCGCTTGCGCTGCATGGGAAAATTGCTCAAAACTAGCATGCAGACAAAGACGCGCCTGTGGTTGGGGAATAATGCGCAGCGTCGCCTCAGTAACCACACCCAGCATGCCTTCGCTACCACAAAAAAGCCCCACAAGGTCAAAACCCTGCTTATTCTTATGCGTCAATCCACCACAACGCAAAATACGCCCATCAGCCAAGACAACAGTGAGCCCCAGCACATACTGACGCGTCACACCGTACTTCAAGCAACGTGGACCGCCCGCGTTGGTTGCGATATTACCGCCTATGGTAGATTCCTTTCGAGAGGCGGGATCGGGTGGATAGAACCAAGAAAGCTTGGCGCAGGCCTCTTGCAAATCCGCCGTGTACACACCTGCTTGGACAAGAGCCACACCATCTTCGGGGCGCAGGGAGAGGATGTGATTCATGCGTATCAGGGAGAGCACGATACCCCCTCTCACTGGCACACAACCGCCTACATAACCCACTCCACCTCCGCGTGTCGTCACAGGCACGCCAAAGTCAGACGCGATGCGCATGATACATGATACTTCTTCCGTTGTCTCTGGAAAAACCACCACATCGGGCATGACCGAAGCAAACCACTTGTCAGCAGCATGCTGCTCCAATGTTTCCCTGTCCGTACTAACGCGCTGACCGCATAGCTCCCGCAGTTGCTGTAGCATATCCATAGAGGATATGCTCTCACGAGCAACTTGCATTGTCAAGAAAGACCAAAAAAGCCTTGGCAGAAAGTACAATTTATGATAACATTTGCGCGCAATGAGCGAGTTACCTAAAGCATATGAACCTCAGTTTGTAGAGAAAAAATGGCAGCAAACATGGCTAGACACCAACTGCTTCCACGCAGATCCATCATCTACCAAAGAAGCCTACAGCATCGTCATTCCACCCCCCAATGTGACAGGCGTGCTGCACATGGGACATGTGCTCAATAACACCATCCAAGACATACTCGCCCGCCGCGCCCGCCAAGAGGGCAAGGAGGTATTATGGCTGCCTGGTACTGACCATGCAGGCATAGCAACACAGGCACGTGTTGAAAAAGAACTTGCCAAGGAAAACCCACCCCGCACACGCCACGACTTGGGACGCGAAGCCTTCCTTGATCGCGTCTGGGACTGGAAGGAAAAACACGGCGGCATCATCATCAATCAGCTCAAATCCCTTGGCTGCTCCTGCGATTGGGAGAGAGAACGCTTTACCATGGATGAGGTCTTTGCCCCACAGGTGCTGGAGACATTTGTCCGACTTTTTAACGAAGGCTACATCTACCGTGGCTACCGCATGGTCAACTGGGATCCCGTCCTGCACACCGCCCTGTCAGATGAAGAGGTCATCATGACCCCCTCCTTGGGCAAGCTCTACACCGTGCGTTACAAGCTCACCGATGGCACAGGAGAAATACTTGTCTCCACCACACGCCCAGAAACCATCATGGCTGACGTTGCCCTAGCTGTCCATCCCGAAGACCCGCGCTATGCCGCCCTCGTTGGAAAAACAGTGCAACGCCCCCTCTGCGACGCCCCCATCCCCATCATCACCGATGAGAACGTGGAAATAGAGTTTGGTACAGGTGCGCTCAAAATCACCCCAGCCCATGATAAGATGGACTTTGAGATTGGCACAAAGAACAATCTCGACTTCATCTCCGTCATTGATGCCAATGGCTGCGTCGACTGTCCCAGCCTGCCAGAACTGCACGGCATGGATCGCTTTAAGGCGCGCAAGCTAGCAGCGGAGATGCTCTCCGAAAAGGGACTGATGGCAAAGGTAGAGGACTACGAAAACAATGTAGGCGTCAGCGAGCGTTCTCACGTTGCCGTTGAACCCCGCCTGAGCATGCAATGGTTCCTCAAATACCCCTGCGTTGCCGAGGCCAAGGCCGCTGTAGCCAATGGCGACATCAACTTCTGCCCCCCACGTTGGGAAAAGACCTACGCCCACTGGATGGACAATATCCAAGACTGGTGCATCAGCCGCCAACTCTGGTGGGGTCATCGCATCCCTGTCTGGTACAAAAAGGACAAGGCGCAGCAACTCCAAGATGCAGAAAAACTCGACCTCGCCGATGCAAGCGCAGGCGACCTCTACGTGGGAGTCACCCCACCATCTGACCCCGAAAACTGGGTGCAGGATAATGATGCCCTCGACACATGGTTCTCTAGCTGGATCTGGCCCTATGCCACTATGGATGAGGCATGCAGAACAAAGTTCTACCCCACTTCTGACCTTGTCACAGGCCCCGATATTCTCTTCTTCTGGGTAGCACGCATGATTATGGCGGGTTACTACTTCATGGGAGAAAAACCCTTCAGCAATGTATTCTTTACCTCCATCGTACGCGACTTGCAAGGCCGCAAGATGAGCAAATCCCTGGGCAACAGCCCAGACCCGCTTGACCTCATCGCCAGCTATGGCGCGGATGGACTGCGCTTTGGTCTCATGCGCATCGCGCCCACTGGTTCTGATATCAAGTTTGATGAAAAGCAGATTGAAGAAGGCAAAAACTTTGCCAACAAGATTTACAACGCCGTGCGCTTCCGCCTGATGCAGGAGGATGTCAGCGACGCGGTAGAGCCTATTTACTCCGCTGTACACATCGACATTCTTATCAAGCTCAAGCAACTGCACAGTCAGGTACAAAGTGGACTCAGCAAGTATGAGTTCAACACCTACACCCAGTCGCTCTACAGCTTCTTCTGGAATGAGTACTGCGCACTCTTCCTCGAAGCTATTAAGATAGACTTGCGCCAGACAGAGGAACAGGGGCTCAAAAAAGCCACCCTGCTCACCATGGACACCGTGCTCAAGCACTACCTCGCCCTGCTCGCGCCCATCATGCCCCACCTCGCAGAGGAGCTCTGGCAGAGCCTTGGCTATGCAACTGACAACACACCCCTCATGCAAAGCCCCCTGCCCAGCGCAGAAGAATTGCTCTGCGGGCACACAGCCGAAGAACTGGCAGCCGCACAAACATTGGCCTCCCATATCTATGAGTCAGCCAACCGTGCGCGTAACCTCAAGGCAGAATACAACCTTGCCAGCAACAAGAACGTCACCTTCGTCCTCCAGCCCTCCACAGAGCTCAGCGAAGACACGGCACAGCGACTCGCCCTCCTCTCTGGAGCGAAGGGCGTCACCCTAGCCGATCAATATCAAGCTGACAAGGGCACCCCCACCGCCCTCACCCCCTTGGGAGAACTCTTCCTCCCCTTGGATGGCTTGGTAGACCTTGATGCCGAGAAAAAGCGCATCAACAAGGAACTGGACAAAATCCTCTCCGAAATCACCAAAAGCGAGGCAAAACTCAACAACCCCGGCTTTGCAGACCGTGCACCAGCCGCCGTTGTAGAGCAAGAACGCGCCCGCCTTGCAGAATGGGAAAGCAAAAAACAACAACTTACTAACATGCTTGACAAGCTCAAGTAAAAAAAAACACTCTCATGTACGACACCATCTATCAAAGACTAGACCCTAAGTTGCAAAAGGCGCTCCAGTCACTGGGAATCACCGATGATATAAAAATCGCACAGATTCACCATGAGGTCTTGGCACATGATTTGGAAAACCTCTGGCAATACTTCCCCGAGCAGCGCATCGAGCTGGAAGCAGACCAACTCGAAAGGCTCTGCTCCACCTCGCGCATGCTTCTCGACAAGGAAGGGATTTTCTACAGAAAGCCTAAAGCACCCGCGAAGCCTGTAGAAAACTTTGAGCAAATAGCACCGCAGACCTACATCGAAAAAAAGATCAACTTCCCACCAGTCAGCACCACAGAGGACGACAATGAGCTATTCCGCTCTGCCCTGCCCAAGAAAAACTTGCGCAATATTCACAAGAACAGCTTGGGACATGCCATACGCTTCCGACGCTCCTTTTCGTGCTACTTTGGAGCCTTGACCGTCTGCGTACTTTACCCAGCAATCGTTGCCGCCTTTCTTTTACCGGCCGTGATGATGTTTGTGGACATCCCCTTTGATATTGCAAGAAATATCGCCATAGGCGTTGTCGTTGCCTACATCATTTTTTTAATGATGGGCAACATCTTCCGCTGTCAGGTTTGCTTCATCAACATCTACAGCCTGCGCAACTTCCCACGCCATAGGCATGCGCACAAAATCCCCCTTATCAAATCGGCCATCCCAACAGCCTTGTCGGTCATCTTCCGTTTCTGGTTCCGCTGCCCTGCCTGTGGCACAGCGCAGAAGCTCTTTAGAAAAAAAGGCCCTCGTACCCATCGCTCAAAATAATCATCATGAAAAGCAGCATCAGCTCACTTTTACTTGCTAGCAGCTGCCTTTGCCAGTTTGCCCAGGCAGAGGAAGAGATTAGCACACACCAACAATACAGCGAAAAACTCGTCTCCATCTTGACACGCACCCTTGCCTCCCTGCAACTCTGTCAGGACGAAGCGAGCGTCAAAGAACAACTTGCAACCCTGCAAGCACTACAAGGCGAAATGGAAGAGCTATCCAAAGCACTCTACCGCCTTCCCGCACCCTCTGTAGTTGATTACCTTTTTGCAGAGAACCTTTTAGTAGAATTCAACCGCACATGGCAAGCAATCACGCATGAGCTCAAACGCCTGAAAGCGGAAAATCTACTGAGCGAAGAGCTGCAAAAGGTGATTAAGGTAAAGGTATAACCCTTCATTTCCCCGTGCAGGCGCAAAATAGCTCTTGCAAAAGAAAAATAAGGCATTAGACTAATAATATATGAAAACACCCATCTATTTATCATTACTTCTACTGCCACTCAGCTCCTGCTCCCTTTTCCAGCAAGACAATACGTCCAAGCTAGGTATAGAGAACTTAGAAGAACAGGAGGATGAACTCTTAATTAAGGCCATGGCAGGCGATGCAAGTGCCTTGGATAGTCTGGGCTTTTACTATTACGTCAGCAGTTTTCAGAAATCAAGTGATAAAACACCCTTTCAGTTGATGAATCAAAGGCAACTGGGAACCCAGCTCCTAGAACTGGCAGCGGAGAAAGGTTCTATGCAAAGCGCACACAGACTCATCGTTCACTTCAAACCCAGACTCAAGCAAAGCCAGCCCAATATCAACATTTTGGCCTACTGGGATATCCCTACCGGTGATGAGAAAAAGTATTTGCACTATGTGAATCAGCTTGTCAAATCAAAGAGCAAGTACGATCAAGCGGTTGGCTACGCAGAATTGGGTGATTGGAATTTGGCGAAAAAGCCTCAACTGGCCTTTTCCTATTTCAAAAAGAGCTATCAGGCTAGCAAAGCAGAAGGAACGCCCCTCACTAGCCTTGGACATCTCGGGCTGGCAAAGTGCTACATCGACGGCACAGGCTGCAAAAAGAACCTAGATAAGGCAGAGCAAATCGCCAAGGAATTACTCGACATTGATAATGCTCACTTCCAAGCTCAGGGTTGCTACATCATGAGCAAGCTTCACGCTGATGACCCCAAACTCAGCGAGCATTGGAGGAACAAGAGGCACGACTTGCTCTCCAAGCTCGGTGAAGAATGAGGAAGGCTGTTTATTATTTTACATACAGCTCCACGCGTGGGAGGTGTAGGTAGTTGGGGGTGGCAGAGTCGAGACCTATCTTAATGTAGCGGGCAGATACGCCCATGACCTGTGCCCCCATCTTGCTGCTCATGAAGGGGACTTCCCACTTATCAGCAAGGGCACTTGCTTTCCAGATGCGCTTCCATGACTTGCCATCTGATGAAAGCCAGACGCACAGCCCCTCAGCACGTGCAGCAAAAGCCCCCGCGCGGTTGTAGATGATAAGTCCCGCTACATCTCTATTCTGACCCAAGTCAAGGGTAATGTGCGGCTCGCGCTCTTCCTTGGTATGGAAGAGGTATTCATCGCCTAGCTTGCCCTCTCCGCGCACGAGATCTTGTAGCTTTGCCGCCTCGGGTGACCATTCACTGGTACTGCTGACCTGCACACTGATGCCATCGGTGAGGCGCTGCGCCTTGTTCTGTTCAAAGATATTGGGCAGCTCGCGATGCTTGCTCATTTGCACAGGCGCGTCAAAACTCAACTCAATCACCCTAATTTTGCCCTTGTAGGGAGGGAGTTTGAAGTGGCTTAGCCCCTCACCTTCTTTGAAGGTGACGGCTTTCTTGCTCTTGAATACAGTAGCGGATTTGATTTTTTGATCCAGGGCGGGCAGCTTCAATTCCTTTGCCTCCTTATCGAGGATGAAAAGCCATGCCTTATTGCCCTTTCTGGTGCTAACACCCTCCTTAAAGGGATAGTAAGGCCCACCTCGCGTGGCATAGATAGCATCTTCATGCTCCAAGAGCCACGCACCCAGCTGATCCATGAGGGCAATTTGCCCCTTATCAAAAGAGCCATCAGGTTGAGGGCCCAAATTAATCATGTAATTACCATTGTTGCCCAGCACGCGTATAGCATCATCGATGAGCTCCTCAGCAGACATGAGGCGTGGCGTCTTGTTGTAAGACCACTGTGTCTTATCTAGGGTCACCCATGCCTGCCACGCGTCATCAAACCACTCTGTCACATTATTGCCGTGATTGACAACGCGCTCCCTGTCGAGGAAGTCACCGCAGAATTTTGCACCATCCATGTAAAGATGGTTACTATGCCCCTGATCCCTACGCCCAATATCAACGCGGGAGCTGAGCAGGACAGTGGGGCTCATTTCCCTAAAATCCCTGTAGAGCTGAGATCCGATTTCATGCGTGTAACTACTGTCCCATTCTCCATCAAATTGGATGAAGGCAACCTCATAATCCTTGATAAGCTCCTCCACCTGATTGCGCATATAGTCTATGTAACGCTTCAGATTGGGGCTATCGGCCTGCTTGGGGAAAAGAGGGCCAGGGCCGCCGTAGTTGTAGGGTGTCCAATCAGGGTGATACCAGTCAAGATTGGAGTAGTAAGCACCAAAGACGATATTATGGCGTTTGCAAGCATCGCGCAGTTCTGCCATGATGTCAACCTTGCGGGCGGCATTTTCCATATCATAGTCGGAGTGTTTGGAAAACCACAGAGCAAAGCCATCATGGTGCTTTGCCGTGGGGGAAATGTACTTCACGCCCCAGCGCTTCATGAGACGGCACCATTCATCGGCATCAAACTTTGAGGGATTGAATTTTTTATAAAAATTATCGTACTCATCCTTGGGGATATGGGCATGGCGGCTCCAGCCTATTTCTTTTCCGCCCAGAGAGGAAGGTCCCCAATGCACGCTGAGCCCCACGCGCAAATCCAGCCATTTTTGCTGCGCATCGTGGGGTACTTTCAAATCAGGATTCAAGTCCCCCCCACCGCTCAAGGCATTATGAGGATTGGCCAAAATTGGCAGACTCGCCAAGGCAAGCCCCATGGTAAATATTTTTCGCAAGGTAATCATATGTATTATCCTATAAATGGATTAATGCATAGCAAGGAAAGAGCTATGAAGAATCCTAGTTCTAACATTTCAAACCATAGCAGTCAATCAAAAAACGCGAATCTATCAGATTC
>CAYJON010000062.1:0-13721 GCA_964371795.1 uncultured Akkermansia sp.
TCTTTTGCCTTGGCGTGGCCTTTGGCGGCTGCGCTGGTGAACCAGCTAGCGGCCTTTTCTAGGTCTTTGTCTGTTCCCAGTCCATGTTGGTAGAGGACGGCGAGGAAGTACTGCCCTTCTGCGTTGCTGGCTGCGGCGGCCTTGCTTGCCCATTCAAAGCTTTTCGCGTTGTCCTGTTCAAAGACTTTTCCCGCATAGTAGAATTTGGCAATGGCTACCATGGCGTCGCTGTCTTTGTTTTCTGCTGCAAGGAGGAAGTGCTTTTGAGCGAGTTCCATGTTGACCTCTGTGCCCTTGCCTGTGGCATAGGCGGAGGCAATTTGATAGTGGGGGGCGGGATTGCCGGCGGCGACGGCTTTTTGATTGTACTCAAAGGCTTTTTCCTCGCTCTGTTCTACGCCTTCTCCTTTTTTGTAGCACTGGGAGAGCAGCACATAGGCGTCAGCGTTGTTGCTTTCTATGGCTTTGTTTGCCCATTCTATGGCTTTTGCGGCATTTTTCTCTACGCCCTGTCCTTTTAGGTAGAAGACGGCGGTGGAGTATTGGGCGGGGGCGTAGTTTTTCTCTGCTGCTTGTTGCATGAGTTGCTGTGCCTTGGCACTGTCCTTAGTGAGCCCCAGTTTGCCGTCCAGTTGACAAATTGCTAGCTGGTACATGGCATAGGGGATGCCTGCTGCGCTGGCTTCTTGCAGGTAGCTGAGGGCTTGCTGCTCTGAAAAATCAGAAAGCTTTGCCTCTGTGCTCATGACGGCCAAGACGGCTTTGCCTAGGGGGTCTTTTGCATCGACGGCCTGCTGGGCGAGTTTTCTGCACTGGATGATGTCGCGTGGCCCCGATTTATCAGCCCAGAGTATTTGGGCGAGTACAGCGTAGGCGGGCGTGTATTGCTGCTCAACAAGGGGCTTGAGTAGAGCGAGGGCTGGCTCTGGCTTTCCCTTGGCATAGAGGGCGATGGCTTCTTCAAATGCTATCTTTTTCTGCGCCGCTGCGGGGTCTTGAACAGCTGGCTGGCTTTGCTCTGCCTTGCTAGCTTCGGTTTTTGTTGCTTCGGGCTTTGTTTCTTCCTTGCAGGAGGGCAGGAAGAGGCTGACCGCAAGGGCTAACAGGCAGGTGGGGCGAAATGTTGCTTTATTCATGCTTTGTTGATAGGGTTTAATTGCTTGTTTGCCTTCAAGTATACTAAAAGTTAGAATCTTTACAAGCTAGGATTTCAAAAATAATCATTGCAAGGGAGAGAGCATCTATGTATTATTTTAACATATAACCCACCGATTTCTTTATGCGTATCTTTACAACTATATTCCCCATCGCGTTCTGCCTGTTGCCTACTATGGGTCAGGCGGAGCAGGCTACTTACACCGCTCAATTTGAACATCAAGCTATTATCATAAATAACGCAAATATGGATTTCACCCCCACCGTCACCCTGCGCGTCAAGGCAGATAGTGGCATGTTCTTCGCCAAAAACTCAGAAATGGCCAAGCTTCATTACAAGGGGAATTACTACCCAGCTAGGATTGAGGCCTCTTTTTGGGATGAGCTTAGCGAGAGCACTGTTTTCCAAGTGAGAATGCCCGTGCAGTGGACAGGCGAGGCGGATGGCAAAATCACCCTCCCCCTTTACCACTCGGAGAATGGTATCAAGGCACTCTCTCACACAATAGATTTTGAGGCGCAGAACAAAATCATTGATGGCAGTCAGATACGCTACAGTGTAAAGAAGGACGAGGTGACAGGAGAAACATCAGTCACCGTCAACTACAAGAATAATGATCATGTGATAGCCTACAATATCCTAGCAAAAGATGGTAAACCACCCCGCAGCCACTCCAGAAGTAGCTCTTCCAGCACAGAATTTCTATCACAGACAGTCAACAAAAAGAGCCGTTATACTTTTCCGAAAGACTTTGAACCTGATAGTCTTCATTTCTATCACATCCCAGATGCTACAAAAAAGCGCAACATTGATATCACCATCCCCGCGCAAGTCCCAGTCGCAGCAACTCCTGCTGCTAGCCCAAGTAGTGAGGGTATCTGCCAAGAGCCCGAGATTTCTGTCTGGCTGAGAGGCATCCCGTTCTATCAAACAACGAATTTGGCCCCTACCTTCATCCTACGCGTCACGTCAGCTGGCGCAGGGGCGGTCTATATTAACAACTGCGAACAGCACCTAGGCGGCGAGAGGTCTAATATATCCTATTATCAGGCATGGGTTCCAGGGAGCAATCAACTGTTTCTCCAGCTCGAACCTTACTCCTCTGATAGTATAAAAAATGATGGAGAGGGGGTAATCGTCTCTCTGAAGGGACGCTATTCTGATAAGCCTTACACCGAGTTGCGCGGAGAATGCAATGAGAAGGGCGGGGTCTTGACCCTAGGGAAGGAGCGCATCCCCTATACGGTGGAGATAGATCGCGGTATATTCTCTGGTATCACCTATGAATACGAGTTCACGCTAACTTCACCGATGTGCAAGCAGTTCAATTTTTACAATGCAAAGGGCGAAAAGATTAATATGAATATTGGATCTCGCTCATATGATTATAAGAATGGAGTTGAGACCATAAAATTCAAAATCGAGACTTCTGAGCCAATCAAGGAAGTGGGGCACTTGCAGCTGCCTATGCCTCACCATGAATTAGAGATGAGTTGCCCACTGAGGTAATCTCTCACTGCTCTACAGCAAAAAAAGCGCCTAGAAGCCCACGGTGGGGGTTCTAGGCGCTTTAGTTTAGCTTTTTTCGACTACCTATTAGGTGCTGTGGATGTTAAGCATCTCAGCATAGGTGGGCACGGGCCAGAGGGAGGCTTCGACGAGGGTTTCTAACTCGTCAATTGTGGCACGTGCTGCATCCATGCTGTCACGCATGGTTTGGGCGCAGAAGTTATCTATTGCACCTTCCAAGTCTGCGATTTGCGCAGGCAGTTTGTCGTAGAGTTTGCCTATGGCGTCTACGCGCTCTTGCAAGGGGGCTATGCCGTACTTGGCTCCAGATTGCTGCATGGAGCTAATGGTGTTGCACAGCTCGCCTAGCTGGCGGGCTACTGCGGGCATGTAGATGGTTTGTATCATGCTCAGCGCGGTCTTGGCTTCGATATCGAGGGTCTTTTCGTAGTTCTCGATTTGGATTTCCTTGCGTGCAAGGAGTTCTGCACGGGAGAGGACGGCGTATTTTTCCATGAGGGCTATGCTGCTTTCATTACCCAGTACTTGGAAGGCTTCCATGGAGGTGCGGATGTGAGGCAGACCACGACGTTCTGCTTCTACAACCCACTCTTCGGAGTAGCCATTGCCGTTGAAGATGATGCGCTCATGCTCCATAATCAGCTCGCGTGTGTAGGCGTCGACTTGTTTGTCAAAGTCGGGTGTGCCCACGTAGGCTTCTAGCTGGCTAGCGGCCTCATCAAAGCTTTCGGTGACGATGGTGTTGAGTATGGTCATGGGCCATGCGCAGGTCTGAGAAGAACCGACTGCGCGGAACTCAAACTTGTTACCAGTGAAGGCAAAGGGTGAGGTGCGGTTGCGGTCAGTTGCGTCTTTGGGCAGGGAGGGTAGGGAGTCTACACCCAATTCCATGAGGGCACCACAGGTGGAGCTAGTCGCGCCGCCCGCCTTGATCTGCTCTATGATGTCGTTGAGCTGGTCGCCCAAGAAGACAGAGATAATAGCTGGGGGGGCTTCCTGTGCGCCAAGTCGGTGGTCGTTACCAGCCTTGGAGATACAGGCACGCAGCAGGTCACCATGCTGGTTGATGGACTTGATGATACAAGCAAGGATGAGGAGGAAGAGGCGGTTGCTATGGGGAGTCTTTCCAGGGGAAAGCAGTGAGCCCATACCAGGGCAGCCTACAGACCAGTTGTTGTGCTTGCCAGATCCATTGACCTTTGCGTAGGGTTTTTCATGCACCAAGCAAACGAGGTTGTGGCGCAGTGCCTGACGTTGAAGCACGTCCATAATCATGACGTTGTGGTCAACAGCTACGTTGGTTGCTTCAAAGAGAGGAGCGATTTCGAACTGACCAGGTGCTACCTCATTATGACGTGTCATAGCGGGCACACCCAGTGCCCAGAGGGCGTGGTCTACGGAGTCCATGAACTCCAGCACGCGTTCTTTGATGGCGCCAAAGTAGTGGTCTTCCATCTGCTGGTGCTTGGGAGGCAGAGCCCCAAAGAGAGTGCGTCCTGTCTCGATGAGGTCAGGACGCTGTCTGTAGATGTCGCGGTCGATGAGGAAGTATTCTTGCTCTGCACCGAGGTTACTTGTGATGTACTCTGGATGGATGCCAAAGCAATTGAGCAGACGCTTCGTATGCTTTGAGAGGCTGGCCATGGAGCGCAGCAGGGGAGTCTTCTTGTCCAGAGCCTCGCCTGTGTAAGAGCAGAATGCCGTGGGGATACAGAGGGTGGCTGTGTTCTTTGTGCGCTTGATAAAGGCGGGGGATGTGGGGTCCCATGCGGTGTAGCCACGTGCTTCAAATGTAGCGCGTATGCCACCAGAGGGGAAGGAAGAGCCATCGGCTTCTCCTAGGATGAGGGATTTTCCGTTGAAAGCGCAAATCATGCCGCCCTTTCCGTCAGGAGTGACGAAGGAGTCGTGCTTTTCTGCAGTGGTCTC
The DNA here is from genome assembly GCA_964371795.1 of uncultured Akkermansia sp. Lineage (GTDB taxonomy): Bacteria > Verrucomicrobiota > Verrucomicrobiia > Verrucomicrobiales > Akkermansiaceae > Akkermansia. Next base: position 4,616 of record CAYJON010000062.1, read on the forward strand.
TGTGAGAGGGTGAAACCAGTGTGTGAAGTGTGTTGCGCCTTTAGATATTGCCCAAACCATCATGGCTTGTGCTACTTCATCAGCGATGCTTGGATCAAGAGCTTCGCCGCGTTGAATAGTGACCTTCATTTTTTGGAAGGCACTCTTTGAGAGATATTTTTCCATTGTGCTGATACCAAAGGTATCACTACCATAGAGAGCTTCTAGACTCTCTTCCATCGTGGGATTATGTCGTGTAGTCATTTTGCTAATCGGGGTTAGAGATGAATCTCTATCGCGAGTTTTGATTTCCCTCGTGCGGAAATGACCTTGAAGGCGCACATTTTTTCTGCAGCAAAAATATGTGTCGTGGTCTAAACAAGAGTAGACTTTTTTTTGCGAAAGTCAATACTTTTTCTAAGAAATTTTATTAGAAAAAAATTTTAGCATTGCCAGAGTCGTTTCACAGGAGTATCATCTCCGCTTACCTGATTTTATTGTCAAGATATGAATAACTCAGACAGGATGCCACCGATGGCAACAAGCTCGTATTATCCGCAGGCAGACGCCCTTTATGACCCTATCAATGAACACGACGCCTGTGGCGTTGGGATGATTGTTGATATCAATGCGAAAGCGACCCACAGCATTGTGAAACAGGGCATCAGTATTCTAAAACGTCTCCTACATCGCGGTGCAACGGGTTCTGATCCTGAGACAGGTGATGGCGCAGGTATCATGTTGCAGATACCTCATGATTTTTTTGCCAAGCAGGCTCCCAGCATGGGAATCGATTCTCTACCCGAGGCGGGTCGCTACGCGGTCGCCATGTGCTTCCTGCCACAGGAGGAGCAACTGCGCGAGGACATCCTCAGCTCTGTCACAGAGGCTGTAGAGACCGATGGCTTCAGCGTCCTCAGTTATCGCCCCGTCCCCACTGTCCTCAGTGCCATTGGACAACTCGCCCAGCAGAGCGCCCCCCACATCTGCCAGCTCTTTATCAGTGCAGCAGATGAGTCCTTGGAAGGCGACGCACTAGAGCGTCGCCTTTATGTTTTGCGCCGTAGTGTAGAAAAGCAGGTTGCAGAGCGTTATCCAGAGCTAGGTGACCGCTTTTACATCGCCTCGCTCTCTGCCCGCACCATCGTGTACAAGGGTCTACTGATGGCACCCCAGTTACCCAAGTTTTACACTGACCTCGCTGATGAGGACTTTAAGAGCGCGCTGGCCATCGTTCACCAACGCTATTCTACCAACACCTTCCCCAGCTGGCCGCTAGCCCACCCCTTCCGCTACATGGCGCATAATGGTGAGGTGAACACCCTGCGCGGCAACCTCAACCAGATGAGCAGCGGGGAAAGCCAGTTTGCTAGCCCTCTCTTCGGAGAGGACATCAAAAAGCTGCTGCCCATCGTGCGCGCTGGGCAGAGTGATTCTGCCAGCCTTGACAATGCGCTGGAGCTGCTGGTTACCTCGGGACGCAGTCTGCCCCACAGCATGATGATGCTGATACCACAGGCCTTTGGCGAGGAGTACTTCCTCGGCGAGGACTTGCGCGGTTTCTACGATTACCATGCGGGCTTTATGGCACCATGGGATGGTCCAGCGGCCGTTTGCTTCAGCAATGGTCTGGGGGCAGGTGCCTGTATTGACCGCAATGGTCTGCGCCCCGCCCGCTATGAGGTGACACGTGATGGTCTCTTTATCCTAGCCAGTGAGGCAGGTGTGCTAGAGACAGAACCCAGTGAGGTGGTCAAGCGCGGCTGCCTGCGCCCTGGTGACATTGTCTGGATTGACTTTGACAAAAAGCGCGTCAGCTACAATGCAGAAATCAAGACCCTCATTGCGCGTCAGCGTCCATACCGCCGCTGGTGCCAAGAGAATCGCATCAAAATCAACGGCTTCTTCGACAGCGTTGCTGCGCCCTCCCCTGCTAAAAAATCACGCACGCTGGCAAAGCAGGTGCTCTTTGGCTACACAGCTGATGAGGTAAAGCAGTTCATCACCACCATGGCCAACACAGGGCATGACCCAGTTGCAGCCATGGGAAATGACGCAGCACTAGCCGTGCTATCAGAGCGTCCTCAGCTGCTCTTCAACTACTTCAAGCAGCAGTTTGCGCAGGTGACCAACCCGCCCATTGACCCCATGAGGGAACAGATGGTCATGTCTCTCACTACCTTTATCGGCAACCCTGCCAACATACTTGATGAGACACCGCAAATGGCGCGTATTATCAAGCTAAAGCGCCCCATCCTCACGGTGGGCGACTTGCAGGCTCTCAAGGCGAACAAGGAAGCAGACTTCCGCTGCATTACCCTGACCATGGGCTTTTCTACCCTCTCTCCGCTAGGCATGCAAGAGGCTCTCGAAGAGCTCTCCCGCCAGACGGAGCAAGCCATAGAACAGGGCTACCGCATCATCATCCTCAGCGACCGCGAACTCAGCGGCAATGAGGCACCCATCCCCAGCCTCCTTGCCATGGCGACGGTCAACAAAAAACTACGCCAACTGGGTGTACGCACCAGCACTGGTATCATTGTGGAGACAGGCGAGGCAAGGCAGATTATGCACTTTGCCCTGCTGCTAGGTTATGGCGCGACAGCCATCTGCCCATGGCTAGCCTACCACAGCATAGGCAAGCTCTACGCCGACCAAAAGCTCTCCGAGAGCGTCTCCCCCACGCAGGCATTGGAAAATTACCTTGAAGCCATAGATGGTGGTCTGCTCAAAATCATGTCAAAGATGGGCATCTCCACCCTACGCTCCTACCGCGGGGCGCAGATCTTTGAAGCCATTGGTCTGGGTGACGATGTTATTGAGGACTTCTTCCCCGGCACATCCTCTCGCATCGGAGGCATCAGCCTAGGCGACATTGCCAGAGAGGCTGCGCAGCGTCACCTCGCCTGCAAGAACCTCTCCCTGCATCCCATAGAAAAGCTGGAAGATGCTGGCATCTACAAGTGGAAGCGCAAGGGCGAAAAGCACCTGTGGAGCAGCAAGGTCATCACGCAGTTCCAACGCTCCCTGCGCAAGGGCGACTACGCGCAGTTCAAGGTCTTTTCAGAGCTAGTCAATGAAAATGAGGAGACACGCTGCACCCTGCGCGGGCTCTTTGACTTTGCCCCGCAGCAGCCCATCCCCCTAGAGGAGGTGGAAAGCGAGGCCTCCATCATCAGCCGCTTTGTCTCAGGCGCGATGAGCTTTGGCGCCATCTCCAAGGAATCCCACGAGATGATAGCCATTGCCATGAACCGCCTCGGTGCTATGAGTAATTCTGGCGAGGGCGGCGAAGACCCCTCCCGCTATGCCGTGCAGGAAAATGGCGATGACCTCTGCTCTGCGGTAAAGCAGATAGCCTCGGGACGCTTTGGTGTCACCGCAGAATACCTAGCCCATGCCCGCGAATTGCAAATCAAGGTCGCCCAAGGTGCCAAGCCTGGTGAGGGCGGACAGCTACCCGGTGGCAAGGTGGACGCAGACATCGCCCGCGTGCGCCACGCCACCCCCGGTGTAACCCTCATCTCCCCACCGCCTCATCACGACATTTACTCCATTGAGGACTTGGCAGAACTCATCTTTGACCTACGCAACGCCAACCCCAAGGCACGCGTGAGTGTGAAGCTGGTCTCCGAAGTAGGCGTGGGCACAGTAGCCGCTGGTGTGGCAAAGGGCGGTGCCGACATGGTCCTCATCTCGGGTCACGATGGTGGCACAGGGGCATCCCCCCTCACCTCCATCAACTACGCTGGCATGCCATGGGAACTGGGTGTTGCTGAGGCGCATCAAACCCTCGTCAAAAACCAACTACGCGACAAAATACGCATCCAGACAGATGGTCTCATCACCAACGGACGTGACGTTGTCGTCGCCACCCTCTTGGGTGCAGAGGAGTACGGCTTTGCCACCTCCATCCTCATCGCCCTCGGCTGTGTGATGGCACGCGTCTGCAACAAAAACACCTGCCCTGTCGGCATAGCCACACAGGATAGCAAGCTGCGCCAACGCATGAAGGGCACGCCAGAAAACATCGTCAACTTCCTCCGCTTTGTCGCCAAGGAAACACGAGAATACCTCGCCGCCCTCGGACTGCGTAGCATCAACGAAGCCGTCGGACGCACCGACCTGCTGCGCGTTGACAAGGCCGTCGAATACTGGAAGACCAAGAATCTGGACTTCTCGCGCATCCTGCTCCCAGAGCCCCTCAACATCTACGCCTGCCAGCCAGCTATGCAGCCTAGCAGCGGCATCTTTGATGAGGCTTTTGTTGCAGATGCCCTTCAAAGCATACAATCTGGAAATCAGTACAGCAGCAGTATCAAGATACGCAACACAGACCGCGCCATAGGCACACGCCTCTCCTACTACATAGCAGAGCAATATGGCAACGCGGGCTTGCCCGATGATAGCATCACGCTCAATCTCACAGGAACAGCTGGTCAAAGCCTAGGCGCCTTCCTCGCAAAGGGCATCACCCTGCACCTAGAAGGTCAGGCCAATGACTACGTGGGCAAAGGCCTCTCTGGCGGTACTATCATCCTCACCCCCTTCAAGGGGACAAGCTATGAACCCAGCGAAAACATCATCGCGGGCAACGTCTTGCTCTACGGCGCGACCAGCGGAAAGCTCTTCGTCCGTGGTCAGGTTGGAGAACGCTTTGCCGTGCGCAACTCTGGCGCAACAGCCGTGATAGAAGGTGCTGGTGACCACTGTTGTGAATACATGACAGGCGGTTGCGTCGTCGTCCTTGGTGCGACAGGTCACAACTTTGGTGCGGGGATGAGCGGAGGCTTCGCCTACGTCTGGGATGAGAACCACCTCTTTGACCGCTACTGCAACCTCGACATGATAGACCTTGACCCCGTTGTGGATGAGGCAGACAAGCAACTGCTGCACAGCCTCATTGCAGAGCATGCAGCCCTCACAGGCTCCACACGCGCAAAAGAAATCCTCGCTGACTTTGAACAACAGCTACCCAACTTCGTCAAAGTATTCCCCATGGAATACCGACGCGTCATGGGTCAGATGATACAAGCAGACGCAGAAGTACAACGCGCGGAGACACATAACTAAAACGCTATTCTCCATCAATGAATCACAAGGCATTTTGCACCCTCGCAAAATGCCTTGTGTTTTTGTGCCCTCATTCGCGGTCATAAAAGCGCGCTCCCTTTTTGCTTGCTATTTTGAAAAAATATCATATAATTCAATCATCTCATGAACGCAGAATCTTCCCTTATATACCAGACATTTGATAACTTTCTTTGGGTGCGTTGCACTGCCCGCGGAAGCTTTCTTAATAGTCCCATCCTCAAATCCATCGCTGATAAATATATAGCAGATGGTGGCCACAGCATTGTCCTCGACTTAGAAATTTGCCTTGGCGTGGATTCGACCTTTATGGGCACACTGGCGGGAATCGCGAGACAATGCTCCGCGCATGGAGGCGCTCTGGAAATTGCATCCCCCACAGAACGCACGAAGACAGCTATGATGAATCTGGGTCTCGATAACCTGCTGGATATTGACCCAGCGAATGCCATCTGGTTGCCCCAACTGGATGATATACGCAAAACCCTAGAACTCCAAGAATCAGGTCCCGAGGCCACCGCCACAAGCGCGTCCTCTGCCAAGGCTATGAGCGAGACAGACCGTGCCCGCCATGTCCTAGAGGCGCATACCACCCTACGCGACCTCAATGATAAAAACAAGGATACCTTTGGCTACGTCTGCGAAAGCCTTGAGGAGGATATCAAGCGTCGCGAAGAAGAATGAATGACGTGAGGGACACAGCACTGCCCTACCGCAATCTACTCTACGAACTGCACAACAGCGCAGCCGCGCAGGAGGACGGAAAAAACCGTCTTTCCCTGAGTGCCGAGCAGTTGCAAGAACTCCAATCTTGCTGGACACTGGGACTGCTGGGCAACAAAGGCACGAGCCTCGCGGGGCAGGATGTACACATCCTCGACTTTGGCAAATGGGCGCGTGATGGTCACTTTGACTTTGAACACGTCGAGCTAGAAATAGACGGACAGTGGCGCAGCGGCGGAGTCCTCTTTACCACACAGGCAGAGGACTGGAACCGCCTTGGCTACGCAACAAAGTCCGACTACGACCCAGCCATCCTCCACATCTGCCTTCATGCGAGCAGCAGGACATGGCAAAGCAAAAACAGCCGACAGCAGATCATCCCCACCCTCTGCCTAGACAACAGCCCATGGAGAGAATGCCTACGCCTCCCTGCCCCCTTGGACAGAGAGCTACTCACCCCCTGCCGTGCGCCTCTAGAACACTTTGAAGAAAAACAGCTGCTAGATCTCCTCCTCAGCGCAGCCGCGCACCGCCTCCTGCAAAAGAGACAACGCTTTGAGCAACGCGCAGCCATCGTTGGGGCATCGCAATGCTGGTATGAGGCCTGGGCAGAATCCCTCGGCTACTACGAAAACCGCTTTGCCATGCGCGTCCTCGCCCAGCGACTACCACTGGCAGAACTCCTAAAACACAGGGAAAACGCAGAGGCCCTCCTCCTCGGCGTCGCGGGCTTTCTCACTCCCAAACTCCCTGAGACAGCCAGCGACGAAGTCAGACACTACCACCGCAGCATCTGGGATGCATGGTGGACATTGAGAGCAGAACACGCCTTGGAAGGAAGACATGCCCTCAACTGGACACAGGCAGACACACGCCCCGTCAACCACCCCCACAGACGCGTTGCCGCCCTCGCCTGCACTGTAGAACGCTGGCAAGAATTTGAACCCCTATTATCAGCCCAAAAGCTGCGAGAACTCTCCCTACTCATCGCCTCCCTGCGCCACCCCTACTGGCAAAAACACTCCTCATTACCCTCTGCGGGCATGGCACGCGCCAGCTCCCTAGTAGGAAAACAGCGCGTAAAAGCCTTTCTCGTCAACCACCTCCTCGTCATCGACCAAAGCAAAGACGCATGGACACTCTACCAGCAACAAAGAGAAAACAGCGTACCGCGCAAAATACGCCAACTCGCCATAGCCTTGGCCGGAGAAAGAGGCGACCTACAAGGCAAACTCAGCCACTGCGTCGTCCAGCAAGGCCTATTGCAGCTAGCACATGATTTTACCGTCACTCCCAAAGCCCGCGCAAGCAACTGCTTCCCCGCAGAACTGGCAAACATCTAGTGAAATGAGCCCCTCATCAGCTCAACCCAACCCCATTATGTTAGGAGCAACTAAGGGAAAATTCCCTTTTGCCTCACTTCCAGCTTGCGCTGCGTGGTACTACTATGCTATACTTTGGCTGTGCATCAGATTGTTTTTAATAAAATAAGTGCCGCAGAGCTATCTGCCATCCCCGCTGACCATCAGTTACAGCTGCTGGGTGCCTTTCAGGTTGACGAAAAGGCACTCCTCGAAGCATCAGACACAAAGAACTTTGGCATCGTGGAATACAAAGGCAAAAAACTCTATCGCTTCCGCAACGCCGACTACCGCGTCTACTTCAGCGTAGAAGATGACAGCACAGTCGTTGTCCAACGCGTTTTGAATGCCAACACCCTGCGCGACTTCCTCTTCCGTGCCCAAATAGGCAGCACAGAAGACCAGCAGCTCAGCAACTCCCGCTCCTTTTGGAAGCTCATAGAAGAAGGCGAGAAATCACCCCGCCAGAGCTAAAAATAACACACAATGAGCTGGCTATTCAATATCCTACCCGCCCCATCACGCGTCTGTGCCATCGCAGGAGTCACCTTCACCCAGTTGGTGCGCATGCGACTCTTTTTGGTGCTCGCCTTCTTTGGTGTAGGCTTTTTGCTACTCCAGCTCATCCCCTTTCATGGAGGCATAGGAGTTGAGTTTAGCGGAATCAACCAACTGCAACTCATCAAAAACATCACCACAGGCGCCATGCAACTCTTTGGCGTCATCTTCTGCGTAGCCGCCACCGCCCTCATCATCCCGCGAGACGTAGAAGACCGCATCCTCTACACCATACTCTGCAAACCCGTACCGAGACTAGACTACCTCCTAGGCAAAGCATTAGGAATCATGGGCATACTCCTAGTCATGTTCCTCCTCATGGACGGCATCATGTGCCTCGTACTCTACCTCAGAGAAATGAACCTCAGTGAGCAGATAAGCCAAGCCCTCAGCGCACAGGGCTACAGCGAAGCCGACATCGCCCCCCACCTCCAAGACGTATCAGACGCGGGAGTCACCATGAACTTCCAACGCTCCCTCATCCTCATGTTTCTTGGACTATGCGTCCTCACAGGCATGTGCCTCCTCATCTCCTGCTTCACCAGCGGAACCATCATCAGCATGGTATTGGGACTGGGCTTCTACTTCGTCGGCAGCTTCCAAGAGCAATTTTTTGCAGCCCTCAAAATGGGCATAGGCGAAGTAGGCGTCAGCCAATGGATGCAGCGCGGATCAGACCTACTGGCCATACTCATCCCTGACTTCAGCCTCTATAGTGCGGCGGATATAGCCAGCAGCACTGGGACACTACTTAGCTGGTCAACACTGGGACAGCTCACCCTCATCAGCCTAGCCTACATCACCCTGCACCTCCTAATCGCCACCTGGCTCTTCAGCAAAAAGGAATTCTAGCCAGCGCGAAAGCACAGCAGAAGCATGAGAGAACAAATCGAGGAATGGATGCGACTGGCCAAGCAGCACCTACGGGGCAGAGGAGGGCATGAGCGCAACTTTGAAAAAGCCGTCTACTACTTTGACCTAGCAGCCGTCGCTGGGGATCTGGACGCACTCTATCAGCTGGGGAAATGTTACCTCAAAGGCACAGGCTGCCTGAGGGACGAGGCGGGAGCAGTCACCTGCTTTGAGAACGCGGCTAACCGCGGACATCTAGCGGCGATGGAAAAACTCATCAGCTGTTTTCGGGAAGGAGTGGGTGCACCGCAGTGTGAGGAACTGGCGCGATATTGGGAGTTGAAGCTCCGAGGAGCGGAGGAGGAAAAAGCGGCAGTGAATTAGCACGTGCGCGCACGCCACCTTCTCCCTGCGCTTGCGTTCAATGGATTCCCAAGGTCAACTGACCTTGGGCAGGGTCAAGGGACAGCGTCCCTTGCGGGTCCGGGCAGAGCCCGGGAGAAACCCGAAGCGCGCAGCGCGAGGCCGTCAGTCAGGTTAAA
>CAYJON010000063.1:0-3026 GCA_964371795.1 uncultured Akkermansia sp.
CTGTTCATAAAGTAACCATCACGTGCAGAGCCATACACAAAGGGAGCTTCAAACTGCTCATCCGTTGCATCAAGCTCTAAAAGAAGTTCCTGCACCTGCTCCTTCACCTTGGCAGCATCGGCATGGGGGCGGTCAATCTTGTTGATAACCACGATGGGCAGCAAGCCTTCTTGCAAGGCCTTGCGCAACACGAAACGCGTCTGCGCCTGTGGACCTTCATAGGCATCAACAACGAGGATGACACCATCCACCATCTTCATCACGCGCTCCACCTCTGCACCAAAGTCGGCGTGACCGGGGGTATCAACAATGTTAATTGTGTGTTCATTCCAATGGATAGACGTATTTTTCGCCTTGATGGTAATACCTTTTTCCCTTTCTAGATCCATGGAGTCCATGGCGCGCTCTTGTACCTGCTGGTTTTCTCTATAAGTGCCGCCAGCTGCAAGAAGCTGGTCAACAAGAGTAGTTTTTCCATGGTCAACATGGGCGATAATTGCTAGATTGCGAAAGTGTGAGGAGTCACTCATAAAAAGGGGGTTGTCGCAGAGGACGGCGCATTCTAACACGAGAGGCGTCATTTGAAAAGCTCAATTTTTCACTATTCAATATTATAAAATAATGCTATCATCCTCTCAGAAATGAATACTGATGAATTGAAGTATACTGGCTCCAAGCGAGTCTATGTATCAGGAAAGCTCTACCCCGAGATGGCTGTTGCCATGCGTGAAATAGAACAAGAGGACACCCTCTTCCCCGATGGAAGCACAGAACACAACGCCCCTGTCCGCGTCTACGACTGCTCCGGTCCTTGGGGGGATGAGGCCTTCTCTGGCAGTGCAGAAGAAGGAATCCCCGCCCTGCGCCGCGACTGGATTATGCAGCGAGGCGATGTGATCCAAGAAGAAGACGGCTCACTACGTGCGAAGGATGTGACGCAGCCCCCCACCCAACGCAGTTACGCCCTGCGCGGCATCATCACCCCAGAAATGGAGTATGTCGCCATACGCGAAAATATGGGCAGGGAAGAGGCATTCAAAGCCATCTATGACCGCTTCCCCAATGAGAAAAGTCGCCCCAGCGAAGCACAGGATGCGCTAGATAGCCTCAGCTTCCACGGCACTGGCATGCCTCGCCCCAGTGAATTAGAAACACAACAAGGTTTCAACCATCGCAGCCTTGAGGCGCGCACCCAGCTGCACTACCAGCACCCTGCCCATCCTCGCCTGCGCAGCCGCATTCCAGCCTACTTTACCCCAGAGTTTGTCCGCGATGAGGTAGCCTCGGGTCGTGCCATCATCCCCCTCAACATCAACCACCCAGAATGTGAGCCCATGGTCATTGGGCGCAACTTCCTCTGCAAAATCAACGCCAACATAGGCAACTCTGCCATCTCCTCGGGCATAGAGGAAGAGGTAGAAAAACTCCGCTGGGCCATACATTGGGGTTCTGACACCGTGATGGATCTCTCCACTGGCAAGGACATACACCGCACCAGAGAATGGATACTGCGCAATAGCCCTGTCCCCATCGGCACAGTACCCATGTACCAGAGCCTTGAAAAATGCCGTGGCCGCGTCGAAGCCCTCACTTGGGACATCTTCCGCGACACCCTCATCGAGCAGGCAAAACAAGGCGTGGACTACGTCACCATACATGCCGCCCTCCTCCAGCGATTTGTCCCACACACCACACGCCGCCTCACAGGCATCGTCTCACGCGGGGGCTCTATCATCGCGAAGTGGATGACAGAAAACGACAAAGAAAACTTCCTTTACAGCCACTGGGATGAGATATGCGACATCCTCGCAGCCTACGACATGGGCATCTCCATAGGAGATGGACTGAGACCCGGTTCTATAGCTGACGCCAATGACTTTGCCCAGCTTGCAGAGCTTGAAATACAAGGCGCACTCACAAAAGCGGCTTGGGACAAGGGGGTGCAGGTCATGAACGAGGGCCCTGGTCACGTCCCCATGCACCTCGTGCCTGAAAACATGATCAAACAACTGGAATGGTGCTACGAAGCCCCCTTTTACACCCTCGGGCCACTTGCCACAGACATTGCACCCGGTTATGACCATATCACAGGCGCACTAGGCGGTGCTCAAATAGCCCAAGAAGGCTGTGCCATGCTCTGCTACGTCACCTGCAAAGAGCACCTTGGACTACCTGACAAGCAGGACGTGCGCGAAGGTGTGGTCACCTACAAGATAGCAGCCCACGCGGCTGACCTTGCAAAGGGACACCCTGCGGCACAGCTGCGTGACAACGCCCTCTCCAAGGCTCGCTTTGAGTTCCGCTGGGAAGACCAATTCAACCTCTCCCTTGACCCCCACAAGGCGCGCAACTATCACGACCTCACCCTACCCCACGCGGGGGCAAAGAAGGCACACTTCTGCTCCATGTGCGGGCCAAACTTCTGCGCGATGAAGCTCACCCAAGAACTGCGCGAAAAGGAAAAAAACGACTTGGCAAAAGAAAGCCAAGGCGAGTAAATCAACTCCCTTTCCTCAATAAAAAAACACCTCGTAATAGAAACGAGGTGTTTTTTTATTGTGAATATGTTTTATAGGTAAATTATTCTGTAGCAGCAAAGAACTTGTCGCAAGCAGCCTTCAGCTCTGGGCTGTCGTAGTGCTTGACTTCTTCGAGCTTTGCCTTAACAGCAGTCATGGTATCGGAAAGGTCCTTCATCATTTGAGCCACTTCAGGATCTTGCATAATCTCACCAAGTTCCTTCAGTTCTTCTGGAGTCATGGAGGCCATAGCAGCCTTCATAGCACCTCTAACTTCAGCTGCCTTAACAGCTAACTCATTGATAGCAGCAGCGGCTTCAGCAGCACTTGCTTCTTCGTTTTCTACAGCTTGAATAGCACCAAAGAAAGTACCTGTCAAATCCATAGCGGAACCCATCAGTTCACCAAATGCTTGCACCTTTGCACTTTCTTGTGCAGATACAGGTTGAACAAGAGCGGGCACGGCGCAAAGAGCGCACACTGCAAAAGTAGATATGTTTGTCATAG